>NZ_JACJEC010000008.1:0-146265 GCF_014163875.1 Pseudoalteromonas sp. SR43-3
GGTGACGTACAGTTACCAGAAGGCGTAGAAATGGTAATGCCTGGTGATAACATCAAGATGACAGTAACTCTAATCGCACCAATCGCGATGGATGAAGGTCTTCGTTTTGCTATCCGTGAAGGTGGCCGTACTGTAGGTGCTGGTGTTGTAGCAACTATCGTAGAGTAATAATTAACTTTAAAGTTAATTGTTAGAAAAAGGTCACTCAGGTGGCCTTTTTTAATGCCTGAAGAAAAGTGATTTGCTCCTAGGTATAGAATTATTGCCGAGCTTGGGTTGAGTTTTACGAAACCCGAGGGGGAAAATAGTACCGAAGATAACTATGCTGTTAAATATAAAAAAGCACGGCTAGGCCGCGCTTATATTGAGTTAGCTCTTGGTCTTTTAGCCAATTACTAATATATGATAAAAGCTTTAGTGTTTCTTCGCATACTCTTGCGCTTGTTTTAAAACTCTTAATAAATTGCCACTTAAAATCTTTTTAATATCTTTGTCGCTGTAATCTCTATCCATTAAACCTTGGACAAGATTTGGGTAGCTAGATACATCTTTTAAGCCGATAGGTAATGAATCGCCAACTCCATCATAATCAGAGCCAATACCTACATAATCAATACCAATTAGCTCAACTACGTGATCAATATGGTCAAGTACTTGCTCAAGACTTGCAAATGGATACGGATTTTTAGCACGGTACGCAGCATCAAAATCTTTACTTAACTTAGTGCCTTCTTTTTTAGCCGACTCTTTTGTACTTTTTAATTGCTTGCCCCAACTACCTGCTTTAGCGGTAACAAAGCTTGATCCAAAGTTGATTTGAATAACGCCGCCATTTTCTTTCAGCGCTAATAGCATATCGTCATTCATATTACGCTCAAAGCCAGGCGTGTATTTACGAAGTGATGAATGAGAGGCAATTACTGGTGTTTTAGAAAGATCCATAACCTGATAAAACGCATCATCAGAAATATGCGATACGTCAATTAGCATGCCTATATTATTCATTTCAGTGACAAGCTTTTTACCAAATGGGCTTAAGCCTTTCCATTTACGGCGTATATCGTAAGACGAATCCGAAATATGGTTGCTTTGAGAGTGCGCTAGTGTGATGTAACGAATGCCACGGTCGTAAAAGTGCTGAAGGTTTTTCATATCACCTTCGATTGGAGAGCCATTTTCCATACCCATGGCTATAGACAGCTTACCTTGTTTAAATTGCTCTTCAATATCAGAGCTTGAGCTCGCAATAGCAAACTTATCGGGTGCGCGCTGGACTATGGCTTCCATACTATCAATCATTTGATTGGCTAGCTGGTAGCTTTTTCCTTTACCCTCAAACTCTAAATGCGCAGGAATATAAATCGACATAAACGGTGCGTTTAAACCGCCTTTTACAGCGCGAGGATAGTCAAAATCGCCATCACTAGTTGCTTTGGTTACATCAACCCAGCTTTCGTGAATTCGATAAGGTACGTCAATATGGGTATCAATTAAAATGGTATCTTTAGCGAGTTTAATTGCCTTATCAGATGCTGTTATTGTTTGTTCTGCTTGGGCTTGGCTAGTTAAAGCTAGTGATATGGCTACCACTAGAGTGCTGAGTTTTATCATGTTTTGGCTCTTTGGGTAAAAAGCCATTGTGTACGTTCAATTCAAAAGTTACAAGTACTACGCCTTAATCAAACGACTGTGCTTGATGCTCTTCACTTTGCAGCGCTTTAAATTCGCCTTTTGAAATTATAGTTACAGACTCGTGTAATTCTGAGAAAAACACCATCGCTTCGCCATTTTTAAGCTGCAGCTTTACTTGGCTTACTTTAGATTCGATGCTTGCCTCTACTTCACCATAATCGGTACCTTCGCGTAATACGTAGCTTTCGATTAAGTTATAAAGAGTGTCTTGATCGAGTTGTTCAAAAGGGATAATCATTACTACTTGTTACTCGCTTTATTTGATACGTGCTGGCTAAAATAATGAGGGACGGCTTTTTCTAACCAAAATATAGGTTTAAACGGATTTTTACCGCTAATAAAACCAACATGCCCGCCCTTGTCAGAGATGCGCAGCGTAACATGCTCACTTACGTCTTGCCTACTCGGTACGGCTTTAATTGAGAGCATAGGGTCGTCTTTGGAATGAATAATAAGTGTGGGTACAGCGATATCTTTCAAATACGGCATAGCACTGGCTTTACGGTAGTAATCGTGTGCGTTTTCAAAACCATGTAGAGGGGCTGTTAACTGATTATCAAACTCTAATAAATCGTCAATTTTCATTAACTGTTTTGGCGTTAATGAAATTTGCTGCTTAATTTGTGGCAGCTTTCGCTGCATTGATTTTTTCATCCGATCGAGCAGATATTTTTGGTAAATTTTACCTAAGCTTTTACGAATAACATCGCTCGATGACGACAAATCATAAGGGGCAGATACCACCGCTGCTGCACTTAATGGGCATTTTTCGCGTTCTTCACCTAAGTATTTGGCAAGTACGTTACCGCCCAACGAAAAACCAACAGCGACCATAGTGCGCTTAGGAAATTGCAGCTTTAAGTGATTTATAAAAAAAGCTAAATCGGCTGTGTCACCGCTGTGATAAGCACGTGGTAGGCGATTTACTTCGGTTGAGCAATTTCTAAAGTGCATAAGCACAACTGCATAACCTTGTTTTTTTAATGCCTTCATCATGCCTTTGGCATAAAAGCTATTTATATTGCCTTCAAGGCCATGTAAAACAACAGCAAGTGGTGCGGTTTCATTATGTGGAAGTGACCATGCAAGCTCAATAAAGTCACCATCAGGTGTATCAAGTTGCTCAAGTTCGTAGGACGTATTGTGAAATGGGCGGAAAAAACGCGGCATTATGGTCTGAACGTGACGATTGGTCATCCACCATGCTGGTTTGAACTGAGAGATCATGTTTGTACTACGCACTTTGTATTAAACGAAAAGCTAGTGTATCAAATTTTTCGCTTCAGAAAATAAAAAGCGCCTAACTAGTAAACTAATAAGGCGCTTTAGTGCGTCGTGCTTAATTTTGTTCGGGAATTTCTGCGTCATGTATTTTTTTCAAAAAGAAAAAAGCAAAAAAGATACACAAAGAAACAACGATGGTTAAAAACCCAAAAGACATAAATAAAACTGGATCTGTAAAAAAGTCTCTAAAGAATACGTTCATGAGTTGCTCCCCTCGTTGTTGATGGGTTAATCATAGGCGGTGTTTGCAGGTCGCAACGTGATCGAGATCAAGTTATTTTTCTAAGCAGCTGTAGGAGTGACGCTAAGTTGATTTAGATCATGTTTTAAGGGCTACTAAGTTATTACCACTGAGAGCTAAGAGATTTTTTCACTTTACCTAAAAGCGTAGCGCTTTAAACTTTTTTGAGTAAACCACTTAAAGATTTTTTGCACAAAGAGAAAATGAGCCAAATAACTGCTCAATATTTATATTTTTCACCTGAATAATTTAGTTTGTTTTCCTCTAAAAGCGAAGCGCCTCTTAACCTCTTTGTGAATAAAGTACTTAAAGATTTTTTGCACAAAGAGAAAAAAATGAGAAGTAAATGAGGGTAGAGCAATAAACTACTTGAGCCAAATAACTGCTCAATATTTTTATTTTTCACCTGAATAATTTAGTTTGTTTTCCTCTAAAAGCGAAGCGCCTCTTAACCTCTTTGTGAGTAATTACTTGAAGTTTTTTTGCACAAAGAAAAGAGTATAAAAAGTGGAGGAGGCTACAAAAACTAATACCCTAAGTGGCTTTCACATATAGCTCAATGTTGTTTGGCTCTGAAAGTTTGACTAATTCAAGCTCATTTACCGTTCCAATCAACATATGTTGCTGTTGTTTTTCAAGCTTCAGCTCAGCGCTTAGCAACTCTGCACGTATTGTGGCGTAATCACTTATCGCATTCTGATTAGCTTTTAAATAGCTACGAGCGGCGCGCAGAGGTTGTAATGCGCGAGTATCAAAGTCACTAACTACTTGCGTTAACTCGTTTAGCTGTTGGGTATTAATACTTAAATTTAATGAATCTAAATAAAGCAGTAATAAGCATAAATTAACATTTTTTCCTTGCTGGTTTTGTAGTGCCAGCAAGGTTTTTTGTTGCTCAGGCTTTGCGTACAAGGTGCACGCAAATTGCCAAAAATGGTCGCTATTGAGCAAGTTCATCGGCGAATGCCTGCTCTTTTTCTTCCATTTCTTCAAGTGCCATAAGTAACTCTTCTTCAACGTCGTTAAGTTTAGGTGTAAGCTTTGCTTGCTTAGCTAATAACTCTTTAAGCTTGGCTTTGTTGTCATCGTTGTAGAGTTCGTTGTCGCCAAGGGCTACTTCAACTTCGCTAAGCTCTGCAGTAAATTTATCGAGTTGCTTTTCAAGCTTTTCAATTTGCTTTTTAAGTGGTTGAGTGGCCTTTCTAAACTCAGCCTCTAGGCGTTTTTGTTCTTTACGGTTAACACCTGGGTTTGCTTTAGGCTCGTCGTTTTGCTGCGCTTTAACCGCTTCTTTATTGGCATTCAGTAACCACTGATAATACGCATCTAAGTCGTAACCAAACTGGGTTACTTTGCCGCCATCTACTAAGTAAAACTCGTCGGCGGTGTTTTTAAGCATATGGCGATCATGCGATACGGTAACCATAGCGCCTTCAAACCCTTGTAATGCCATAACAAGTGCATGGCGCATTTCTAAATCAAGGTGGTTAGTTGGCTCATCGAGTAGTAATAAATTTGGTTTTTGATATACCAACATGGCAAGCACTAAACGTGCTTTTTCGCCGCCCGAAAATGGGGCTACAGGCTCAAGTGCTTTATCGCCAATGAAAGCAAAGCCGCCTAAAAAGTCACGTAGTGATTGTTCAGTGGCTTTTGGGTCTAGTCGTTGTATGTGCATTATTGCACTGGCTTTTAAATCAAGGGATTCAAGCTGATGCTGCGCAAAGTAACCAATATTTAAACCGTGATGCTGAATAACTTCGCCAGCTTGCGGCTCTAAATCACCAGAAAGTAGTTTAATTAACGTTGATTTACCCGCACCATTTCTACCAAGTAAAGCAATTCGGCTACCTGGTACAAGGTTTAGCTCTATATTATTTAAAATGGTGACGTCACCATAACCCGCTTTGGCTTTATCTATTGTCATTAGTGGGTTTGGTAATGCTTTTGGCTCTGCAAACTCAAAGTTAAATGGCGAGTCGGCATGTGCCGGCGCTAGTTTTTCCATGCGTTCAAGCGCTTTCACACGGCTTTGTGCTTGTTTAGCTTTACTGGCTTTTGCTTTAAAGCGCGTTATAAACTGCTCAAGGTGAGCAATTTGATCTTGCTGTTTATCAAACATTGCTTGTTGTTGTAGTAAGCGCTCAGCTTTTTGGCGCTCAAACTGCGAGTAGTTACCTTTGTACACGTTAATAAGTTGCTTATCTACATGCCAAATTTGATCAACCACCGCATCTAAAAACTCACGGTCATGCGATATAAGTACAAGGGTGCCGGTATAAGCACGCAAAAAGCGTTCAAGCCAATAAACGGCATCTAAATCAAGGTGGTTTGTTGGCTCATCGAGTAATAGTAAATCGGCGTCGCGTATTAATGCTTGGGCAAGGTTTAAACGCATACGCCAACCACCAGAGAACGAGCTTACTGGATTTTCTATAAGGTTATTGGCAAAGCCTAAGCCGTGTAATAGCTCACCTGCGGTTGATTCAATGCTATAGCCTTTAATGTTCTCAAGCTGAATATGTACTTTAGCTTGTGTGTCGCCATCGTTGTTTTTCTCGGCCTCACGCAGTGCTATACGCATTGCGTAGTATTCTGGGTGGCCTTGAAGTACATAATCAATCGCGCTTATTTCAAGGGCAGGTGTCTCTTGCTTAACAGAGGCGATAGACCAATCTTTTGGAATGCTGCAGTTACCGGCATCTAGTTGTAGTTCTGATTTTAGTAAACCAAATAACGTTGATTTTCCACAGCCATTAGCGCCAACAAGGCCTACTTTGTGTTCTGGGAATAACGTAGCTGATGCGTTTTTTAATAAGGCTTTACCGCCACGAAGTAGTTCTATTTCTGAGATTTGGATCATGAATGCGTTACTTTGCTGTGCCCTTGTTAAGTTGGCGCTATCATAACATAGAACTTAATGCTCTTATCAAGCGTATCAACAAGTGAAGTTATACGATAAAATGACAGCAGTTCAAACCACAGGAAAAATGTTGTGAGACAAAAGAAGCGATTTATTGCTGGTGCATCGTGCCCTGACTGCAAAGCCATGGATACTATGATGCTATACAGAGAACATGATGTTGAAAAAGTAGAGTGTGTTGAGTGTGGTCATAAAATGGCGCAACCCGATAACGCTGTTCAGGCGTCTACTCGCCAATTTGAACAAGTAATTGGTGTGTTTAAACCGGGCGACTAACCCGGTTTTTTATTGCCTAATTTTTACCGGTTTTAGTAATGCGGTGGAGGTGGCTCAGGTACTTCAGACATCATAGACGATGATGACTGCGACTCTTTAATTTTCTCTGCTAGCAGCTCGGTTTGGCGTTTCATTTTTGCTAACAGCTGTTGGTGCACTTTTATTTCATCATTTAAGACTTCAATCGTTTCGTCTTGAAAAGCCACTTTGGCTTCAAGTTCCATTAAGCGATGTTCAATTGTGTTCATTATTCTCTCGTATAATAAATCGCTCTGCGATCCCGCTGGAGCTTTCGGTTAACAACGACTTACCGTTATCTGTAAATGTCACATCTAGCACCACCGCCGATTTAGGCTTACTGCCTTCGCGCGGGGTAACCTGCCAAGTTTGAATTTTTTCACCGCTTGGTATTTGCCACAAATCTACGCGCTTATTTGGCGAGCCGGTTGCAAGCAAAGTGCCTTGTTCGTTAAAACGCACAGCAGTAAAAATTTTCTGACGCGCAATATACTTCAGTTTACTCACAAGATCACCTGTAGTCAGCTTCCATACATTTGCTTGTGCCATACTATCGGCCGTAAACGCATAGCGACCTTGTGGATCGAGCGTCACTTGGGTAACACGCGTTGGGTGATTAAAACGATGAATTACTTGTCCTGTACGTGTATCCCAAAAGTAAGCAACATAATCGTTAGAACCACTTAAGGCAAAGCGTCCGTTAGGTGACAGGTCAACGGTGTTAACTTTATCTTGATGACCTAAAAACTCAATACGACGCCCAGTTTCTAGGTTTACAAATACGACAATGCCGTCGCTACGGCCGTATAAAACACTACGGCCTTGATTGCTAATAGCAATATCGCGAATACTGGCTTTTTGTATTTTGTAATAACCTTTATTTTTGCCTGTGGCTATATCCCACACAGCAAACGTGGTTTTTTCGGCGGTAACAGCCACGCTGTTATCAAAAGCAATGGCAACAGCGTACACTAGGCTGTCTTGTGACTGCTGCTGAAACCATTGGTATTTTAGCACCTGCTGTTGATTATCCCACAGGGCGACCCCATGGTTGATAGAGGAGATCAAACTGTATTTACCATCGTTTGAAACTGTTGATGAAAACGCACCTTGTGCAGCATGTTCGTAACTTGCTACAGCGTGTTGTTTTTTATCGGTACAGGCGATGGCTAAAAAACAGCTAAATACGATTAAAAAAGTACGAAATATCGACATATTACAGGTATTTCCCCTTAACTCTTAGTGACTGAGAGGTTAGACTAGGACGCGTTAAATGCCTAGGTTGTTTGTCTAATCACTGGATATGTTTTTAGTTTAGCTAACAATATGGAATTTAGTCATTAAACAAGCAGCCTATCATGTGGGCCGTTAATCTTTCACTAGTAATAATACATTAAAATGACAACTGCAAAGTGTGTCGGAGATTTAAAATGAAAAAGACGATTAGATTGTCATTGATTGCAGCGTCAGTTTTAGCGCTTACAGCTTGTAATCAAGAAGCAAAAAAAGAACAAGCTGAAGTTAAATTAGACACTGTAGAACAGCAACAAGCATACGGTATTGGTGCATCTGTAGGTAACTTTTTAAATAAAGACCTAGCAGACAAAACAGAAATTGGTATTGAACTAGACCAAGCACTTTTAATTCGTGGTTTTGAAGATGCGCTTGCTGGCAATGCAAAAATTGACGAAGAAAAAATTCGCGAAGTATTAACTGCACTAGATACATCAGTACGTACTAAGCAAGAAGAAAAAGCTAAAGTAGAGTCTGAAAAAAGTAAAGAAGCAGGCGCTAAATACCTAGCTGACAACGCTAAAAAAGAAGGCGTTACAGTAACTGAGTCGGGTCTACAGTACGAAGTACTTAGCGAAGGCGATGGCGATGGCGAAAAGCCAGTGGCAACTGATGTAGTTAAAGTACACTACAAAGGGACTTTATTAGACGGTACTGAGTTTGATAGCTCATATGCGCGTAACGAACCGACAACTTTCCCTCTTAACCGCGTAATTGCGGGTTGGACTGAAGGTTTACAACTTATGTCAGTGGGTTCTAAGTACAAGTTCACTATTCCTTCAGAACTTGCTTACGGTGACCGTGACTTAGGTAAGATTCCAGCTAATTCAACACTTGTATTTGAAGTTGAATTACTTGAAATTCAAAATGAAGAAGCACCAGCACAATAATAAGCTTATTGTGTAAATGCAAAAAGGGACCTTAGGTCCCTTTTTTAATATGCGTAAGTAACGTATTAATTCGTGTGATTAGAAAACAAGTTATCAATAAGCTCATCTTCAAGTGCAAAACGAGCTTCTAATGCCTCACCAATAACAGATAAGTCATTATCAAAATCTTTCAATAAGTCTTCTTTGTCTACTTCTGCGTACTTATCATTAAAATCTAACGCCACATCGGTTGTGCTAGAAATACGCGGGTAAATAGAGTTTGCAAGCTCTTGGCTTTGTAAGCCCTTTTTTTCGCATGCTTTTGCTATATCGTCATATACTTCAAAATGGCCTGCAGATAGGTAATCCATTAAAAGCTGGCAAAATGATTCAATTAGTTTTGGCTCTGGCAATGCTTGATCTTGCTTTTCGTACGGCGTAAAGCCTGCAATTTTGCAGTAAAGTACAATAAGTTCTTGGCGTTCGTTTAGCCATTTATCAATTACTGTGTGGCTACCACCCCATTTCTGTTGAGCTTTTTCTACACGCGTCAGCATAACTGTTCTCCTAGCTGGGTTGGTTTTTAATTTAAAATAATAAGTTTATGTACATCAAGATATATTTAATTTGCGCGTATATCAACAAGTAAAGTTGAGCTACTTTGAGGGTTGTACCTTTTTATATAAACCGAGATGAGGGATTTTATTTTAGGCAAGAAAAAACCACCAGTTACGGTGGTCTAATTTCTTTCAGTGACTTGTTATAACAAGCTTTCTTATTTTTATGAGATGATTTTTATTGTTATTATTTTAAAACATTTATTTTTATTGTTTTAAGATTTTTATTATTGTTTTTGTTAACGCGGGACAAACAATAACAAGGTTTTTGTAATGTTGCAAACATATTAATAAAAAGTTTTAAATGTTATTTATTTTTGTTTATTTTATAGTCAAAATGGATTAAAAAACTCTATTCTATTGATCTACCTCTAGGTAAAGCTGTTTTCGTCCCTAAGCAATAGAGGGTCGGAGAATATGGTGGTACAATCTTGCACAATTTATACAAGTCTTAGGATCATTTACGCCATGAGCGAATTAAAAAACGACCGTTATTTACGTGCACTTGCAAAACAACCTGTTGATGTAACTCCGGTATGGATGATGCGCCAAGCAGGACGCTATTTACCAGAGTATCGCGCTACACGTGCACAAGCGGGCGATTTTATGAGCCTGTGCCGTAATGCTGAGCTTGCATGTGAAGTAACACTGCAGCCACTTCGTCGCTACCCGTTAGATGCCGCTATATTATTTAGTGATATTTTAACGATTCCAGATGCGATGGGTTTAGGTCTTTACTTTGAAACTGGCGAAGGCCCTAAGTTCGAACGTCCTATTTCATCTCTTGCTGATGTTAAAAAAATTCCAAAGTTAGACCCTACAGACGAGCTTGGCTACGTAATGAACGCAGTAAGCACTATTCGTCGTGAGCTTAAAGGCGAAGTACCGCTTATTGGTTTTTCTGGTTCACCTTGGACGCTAGCAACGTATATGGTTGAAGGCGGTAGCAGCAAAGTATTTGGTAAAATCAAAAAAATGGCGTTTGCAGAGCCGCAAACACTTCATTTATTACTAGATAAGTTAGCTGATTCAGTTATTGATTACTTAAATGCTCAAATTAAAGCTGGCGCGCAATCGCTAATGGTATTTGACTCATGGGGCGGTGTATTAAGCCCGCGCGATTACAACGAATTTTCATTACAATACATGCATAAAATTGTAGATGGCTTAATTCGTGAGTACGACGGTCGTAAAGTACCGGTTACTTTGTTCACTAAAAATGGTGGTCAATGGATTGAAGCTATTGCAGCAACAGGCTGTGATGCAATCGGTCTTGATTGGACTATTAATATTAGCGACGCTAAGCGCCGTGTGGGTGATAAAGTAGCTCTACAAGGTAATATGGACCCATCTATGTTACACGGTACACCAGAGCGTATTCGCCAAGAAGTAGGCACTATTTTAGAAGACTTTGGTACAGGCAATGGCCACGTGTTTAACTTAGGCCACGGTATTACACCAGATGTAGACCCTGAAAATGCTGGCGTATTCATTAATGCAGTACATGAGCTAAGTGCTAAGTACCATAAGTAATAGTCACTTAAACAAGCTTTAAAACTGTTTAAAAGTAAAAAACCCGCTAAGTTGCGGGTTTTTTTGTTACCTATTTATAAAGGCTTTTAAAACTACTTATTTAAATAAGCGATTTAAGCCATTTAATGCCGCAACACGGTAGGCTTCAGCCATGGTTGGGTAGTTAAATGTGGTATTTACAAAGTAGTCGATATTATTGCCACCATTTTTTTGTTCCATAATAGCTTGGCCAATGTGAACAATTTCAGAGGCACGTTCGCCAAAACAATGTACGCCAAGTACTTCTTTGGTTTCGGTGTGGAATAATATTTTTAAACTACCTACTTCAGTACCAGCAATTTGCGCGCGAGCCAAATGCTTAAACTGAGCCCGGCCTACTTCATACGGTACTTTAGCGGCTGTAAGCTCTTGCTCGGTTTTACCTACTGAGCTCATTTCTGGAATGGTATAAATACCAGCCGGAATATCAACAATCAGCCTGTCATCGCAGTTACCACATGCAATTGCATCAGCAGCTATACGACCTTGGTCAAACGCAGCACTTGCAAGGCTTGGGTAGCCTATTACATCACCTACAGCGTAAACGTTATCAATTTCTGTTTGGTATGTTTCGTTAACTTTTAATTGGCCACGGCTATCGGCTTTTAAGCCAATGGCTTCAAGATTTAGTGTATCAGTGTTACCAGTACGACCATTAGCAAATAAAATACAGTCAGCTTTTACGCGTTTACCTGATTTTAGATGCATTATAACGCAGTCGTCACGCGTCTCAATTCGGTCAAACTCTTCGTTATGGCGAATAACAATACCGCTATTCCAAAAGTGATAGCTAAGTGCGTCAGATATTTCTGCATCCATAAAAGCAAGTAGTCGATCGCGTGTATTAACCAAATCAACTTTAGCGCCTAAACCTTTAAATATTGACGCGTACTCACAACCAATTACACCTGCACCATAAATCAGTACACGATGAGGGTCATGCTCAAGGCCAAGTATTGTGTCACTTTCGTAAATGCGAGAATGCGTAAAATCTACCTCTGGTGGGCGATAAGGGCGTGAACCCGTTGCAATAACAATCGTTTTAGCAGTCAGTCGCTCAGTTGAACCATCATTTCGTTTTACTTCAATTGTGTGCTTATCTACAAAGCTCGCATCACCTTGAAACATATGAATGCGGTTACGATCGTAAAAGCTACTACGTAAATTAGATTGCTTAGAAATAACAGAACTTGCGTGACGTAAAATATCAGGAAATGTTAAGCGGCTAGGGCGCTCACCAACATTAAATAACGGATTTGCTTTGTATTCAATATAGCGGCTAACAGAGTGGCGAAGCGCTTTTGAAGGAATTGTTCCCCAATGTACACAACCGCCACCAACTGATTCTTGGCGTTCAATAACCGCTACTTTTTTATCGTTTTTTGAAAGGTTCATGGCGGTACCTTCACCGCCAGGACCCGTGCCAATAATTATTGCATCATATTGGTATGTCACGGGTACTTTTTTTTGTTCTGGTTGTTTGGCCACAGCCACTCCTAAATTAATTAAAAGAGGCTTTTAATAACCTCGCATTAAGTGCTAGCCATGCCTGTTTTTGATTTTCCCAGGCGGCTTCCAACTCATGGTATTGTGCCATTAATGCTGAGCGTTCACACTGCTTTGCCATGTTATTTTTTTTAACTTCTAACACTTGTTTTTGTAGTGAACAATAATTTTGCAGTTTTTTCAGCAGTAAATCGTACTCTTGTTGTAATAATGTAATCTTATCTTGTGCTAAAGGCAATTTTGCAAGGCGCGTTTGCGTTTTGCTCATGAGCGTTTCGGCCTTCGCTTTTTCGATACGTTCAACAGGAGTACGCTTTAATTTATTGGCTAAACCTACAGCTGCTAAAGAGCGGATCATCCATTTTGTTGGGTCGTAATGAAACCATTTAATACCGTTACGGTAGTCGCTTGCAAAAATATGGTGGAAGTTATGGTACCCCTCACCGTATGTAAATAACGCTAAAAAGCCGTTATCACGTGCCGTATTTTTTTCGGTGTATGGGCGAGAGCCCCAAATATGTGCAACTGAGTTTATAAAAAAGGTAAAGTGTTGACTCATTACTAAGCGTAGTAAACCTGCAAGAATTAACATCCCCCACACATCACCAACCAATAAACCAAGTGCTAGAGGCAAGCCTACGTTCATAGCAATCACAAGCTTTAAGTAATGTTTATGTTGCCACATAACTATTTTATTGCGCTGTAAATCACGACAATTACTATAATCACCGTAGCTATCGCCTTGGTAGTCACGTAACATCCATCCGATATGGCTATACCAAAAACCATTGGTCGCCGCGTAAGGGTCTTTTATTGGGTCGTCAACTTGACCGTGATGTATACGGTGATCGCTACTCCAATGCAATGCACTGTTTTGCAGCGCAAAAGCACCGCCAAGCGCAAAAATAAATTCAACTGCAGGGTGTGCGTTATAGGTTTTATGTGCCCATAATCGATGGTAGCCGGCAGTAATTGATAAGCCTGCATAAAACATGCAGCCTACAAAAGCAATCCAATGCGCGCTGGTAAATCCGTAGCTAATGGCGTACCAAGGTACAAGTGTGGCAGCCGCCAAAAAGGTTAGGCTAAAAAATAGGACGTTTGTCCAAATAATCGGTGGTTTATTCATAATTCTCAATCTCAGCGTACAACTGTAAGCTAAAATAGTATTTCAAACTCTTGTCGTCAAGTATTAGACTGGACAATTGAGCTAATATCACTAAATATTCATATAAAATAATTCAGGGAGCTGTTGATGTCGGGTGTTAGAGCACAACAGAAACAAAAAACACGACAGGCGTTAATTCAAGCGGCATTTAATCAGCTGAGTGCTGATCATAGTTTTTCGAATTTAAGTTTACGCGAAGTAGCACGAGAAGCTGGTATTGCCCCAACTTCTTTTTATCGTCATTTTAAAGACATGGATGAGCTAGGTTTAACCATGGTAGACGAAGCTGGCTTAACTCTTCGCCAACTTATGCGCCAAGCTCGTAGACGAATAGCGAACGATGGCGGCAGTGTTATAAATACCTCAGTGGTTACTTTTATGGAGTTTATTGATAACTCAAGTAACCAATTTAGGTTGTTGCTACGAGAACGCTCTGGGACTTCTAAAGCATTTAGAGCCGCAGTAGCGCGCGAGGTAAAACATTTTATTTTAGAGCTGGCTCATTATTTAGAAAGTGAAACTAAATGTAATGCTATGCATGCCTATATTCAGGCGGAATCTATGGTAACGCTCGTATTTAATGCGGGTGCAGAGGCGCTCGATATAGAAGGATTGCAACGCGACGAATTGATTGAGCGCGTTATTTGGCAGCTGCGTTATATTACTCGTGGAGCCGGGCATTACGTAAGAGAAACGAGTAAAGAAGCATAGCTTAAAAAAATTGTAAAAAGTTAATATAAGCACGGTATATTGCAGTGCTTATTAATTTAAGCGTCACTAGTCATGTATTTGTTATTTTAATTCTTAATAGGTGCCTTGGTTGAATTAAAAAACCCAATTGAATCGTTTTTAAATCTGTTTTGTGGAATTTTTATGCTTGCTTCCGTCGCTTTGTAATGTTAAAAATAGGCTTCACTGAACACACACACAAGAAAACAAGATGCATATTATTCGTTTAATTACACTAAAACTTAACCTCTTACTGCTATGGTCAGTGAGCGGGGATTAGTGTGTTTGCATCGAGTTGAACACTAAAAACCCCGCAATTGCGGGGTTTTTTTTATCTCGCGGCTGGGATTAATTGAAATTTGGGTAACATAGGAATGAGGGGCAGTTATGCAAGAGCAAGATAAAGTATGGATTTTTGATACCACCTTACGTGATGGCGAACAGGCGCTTAAAGCAAGCCTTACTGAAGATGATAAAATTCAATTAGCGCATACAATTAGCCGCTTGAATGTGGATGTGATGGAAGTGGGTTTTCCAGTTTCGAGCCCTGCTGATTTTCGCTCGGTGCAACGTATTGCAACCGAAGTAAAAGGCCCGATTATTTGTGGTTTGGCACGCTCTGTTGCTAAAGACATTGAAGCCTGTGGCGAAGCACTTCGCACAGCTCAGCAAAGCCGTATTCATACTTTTATTGCTACAAGCCCTTTGCACCTTGAACATAAATTACGTATGAGCCTAGATGATGCAACGGCTATGGCTGTTAAATCAATTAAATTGGCGCGTAACTATACTGATGATGTTGAATTTTCGTGTGAAGATGCCGGTCGTACGCCGCATTGGGATTTATGTAAAATTGTTGAACAGGCAATTAACGCCGGTGCCTCTACTATTAACTTGCCAGATACCGTTGGTTTTGTAACGCCAGATGAGTACGCCGCGATGATCCGCCATTTAATGAATAACGTGCCAAATATTGATAAAGCGCGTTTAAGTGTGCATTGCCACAACGATTTAGGTTTAGCAGTAGCAAACTCTGTGGCCGCTGTACAAGCGGGTGCACGCCAAATTGAGTGTACTATCAATGGCATTGGTGAGCGGGCTGGTAACTGCTCGCTTGAAGAAGTGGCAATGATCATGAAAATGCGCAAAGACCATTTAAAAGTATACACAGATATTAAAAGTGAAGAAATTTACCGCGCATCTCGTCAAGTGGCTAAAATTTGTAATATGCCAGTACAACCAAATAAAGCGATTGTTGGCGAAAACGCCTTTGCGCATAGTTCTGGCATTCACCAAGACGGTGTATTAAAAGCGCAAAATACTTATGAGATTATGTCGCCAGAAAGCGTGGGTGTGCCAAGTAACCAATTAAATATGACTTCGCGTTCGGGTCGTCATGTTATTGAGCATCGCCTAGAAGAGTTAGGCTATCAAAAATCTGATTACGATATGGATGGCTTATATAAAAGCTTTATTGAGTTGGCTGACCAAAAAGGCACCGTATACGATTACGACCTTGAGGCGATGATTTACTTTAATCAAATTAACGACAAAGACGAAAAATACCAATTAGAATTTGTTAACTCAGCCTCTAACTCACAATCGGTAGCAAGCTCTACCATTGGAATGCGAATTGATGGCGAAGCTAAACAAGAAGCCGCGACAGGTAATGGCCCAGTAGAAGCTTCGTTTGCAGCTATTGAGCGCTTAACCGGTATGAGCGTTGAAATGATTGAATATAATTTAGAAGCGACAGGTCAAGGTGCAAGCTCATTAGGCCAAGTAAATATTATAGCTAAATACGATGGCCGACCTTACCACGGTGCGGGCATTGCAGCGGATGTGGTTGAAGCGTCGGTACGCGCCATGATCCGTGTTTATAACTTAATTTATCGTGCACAAAAAGTGTCTGATTTAAAACAACAAAGGAAAGCAGGATGAGTAAAACAAACTACAGCGTTGCCGTATTAGCTGGCGACGGTATTGGTCCAGAAGTGATGGCAGCAGCAGAACAAGTACTTGATGCTGTGAGCAATAAGTTTGGTTTTACCCTGAACCGTGAGCATTATGCAATTGGTGGCGCAGCCATTGATGAATTTGGTAAAGCATTACCAGAGAGCACACTTGCAGCGTGTGAAAACGCTGACGCTATTTTATTTGGTTCGGTAGGCGGTCCTAAATGGGAAAACCTACCACCAAACGAGCAGCCTGAGCGCGCATCGTTATTGCCGCTTCGTAAGCACTTTGGTTTGTTTTGTAACCTGCGCCCTGCACAGTTATTACCTGCATTAAGTGCAGCGTCACCACTTCGCGCTGATATTAGCGAAAAAGGTTTTGATATTTTATGTGTGCGCGAGCTAACCGGCGGCATTTATTTTGGCGAAAAAGGCCGTAGCGGCGAAGGCGCTGAAGAAGCTGCTTTTGATACGCAAACATACTCGCGTAAAGAAATTGAACGTATTGCTCGTTTTGCTTTTGAAGCTGCAAAATTACGTAGTAACCATGTTACCTCTGTTGATAAAGCAAACGTACTTGCATCAAGCGTACTATGGCGCGAAGTAGTCACCGAAGTAAGCAAAGACTACCCAGAAGTAAGCCTAGATTACATTTACGTAGATAACGCCGCTATGCAGTTAGTTAAACAGCCTAGCCAATTTGACGTACTACTTTGCGATAACTTATTTGGCGATATTTTGTCAGATGAGTGCGCCATGATCACAGGCTCTATGGGTTTATTACCTTCGGCAAGCTTGAATCAATCGGGTTTTGGATTGTACGAGCCAGCAGGCGGTTCAGCACCAGATATTGCAGGTAAAGGTGTTGCAAACCCAATAGCACAAATTTTAAGTGCCGCATTAATGTTACGTTACTCGCTAGGGCAAGACGAAGCTGCGCGCACCATTGAAAAAGCAGTAGCAGAAGCTGTAGAAGCAGGTGTAGGCACGCCAGATATATATCCAAATGCCGGTTACAGCACAAGCGATGTGGCAGCCGCTATCGTTTCACGCATTTAATAACATATTAAAGTTGCAGCACCGTTATGCTGCAACTCAAACAGATTAGGGAATTAGCAAGTGGCCCAAACGTTATACGACAAAATTTGGCAAGCACATACCGTTGCCAGCATAAATGAGCAAACCGACTTACTTTATATTGACCGCCATTTAGTGCATGAAGTTACTTCTCCGCAGGCTTTTGCAGGTCTACGTGAAAAAAACCGTACTGTACGTTGCCCAGAAAAAACCTTTGCAACGATGGATCATAACGTATCGACTAAGAGCCGATCACTTGATGCCGCAAGCGAAGTATCTAAAAACCAATTAATGGCGCTTGATAAAAACTGTAAAGAGTTTGGTATTGTACTTTACGATTTAAACTCAATTAACCAAGGCATTGTGCACGTAATGGGCCCAGAGCAAGGTATTACTTTGCCAGGCACAACCATTGTATGTGGCGATAGCCATACTTCTACGCATGGTGCGTTTGGCGCATTAGCGCATGGTATTGGTACGTCTGAGGTTGAGCACGTATTAGCAACGCAAACGCTACAGCAAAAAAAGGCGAAATCGTTAAAAATTCAAATTAACGGTGTATTGCGTCCAACAGTTACGGCTAAAGATTTAATTATGGCGGTAATTGGCAAGTTAGGTACTGCTGGTGGCACAGGCTATGTAGCAGAGTTTTGTGGTGCAGGCATTGAAGCGCTTTCAATGGAAGCCCGTATGACGCTATGTAATATGAGCATAGAAATGGGTGCAAAAGCGGGTTTAATTGCATCTGACCAAATTACTTATGATTATTTAAAAGGTCGTCCGTTTGCACCTAAAGGCGCAGATTTTGATGCAGCCGTTGAATATTGGGAAACCTTAAAAACAGACGAAGGCGCACACTTTGATTTAGTTGTTGAGCTAAATGCTGACGACATTCAGCCACAAATTACCTGGGGCACAAGCCCAGAGCAAGTAATTGGTGTTGATGAGTGCATACCCGATCCAGATAAAGAGCCAGATTTAATTAAAGCCGATGCCATTCGCAGCGCACTTAAATACATGGGCTTAAAAGCGGGCGATAAATTATCAAGCGCAAAAGTAGACACGGTATTTATTGGCTCATGTACTAATAGCCGTATTGAAGACTTACGCGCAGCTGCAAAAATTGTTGAAGGCAAGCAAGTTGTAGCCGGCATAGAGGCGTTAATTGTACCGGGCTCTGGCTTAGTTAAAAAACAAGCTGAAGACGAAGGCTTAGCCGATATTTTTAAAGCTGCAGGCTTTGAATGGCGCGAACCAGGTTGTTCTATGTGTTTAGCGATGAACGATGACCGCCTAGAAGCAGGCAAGCGTTGTGCATCTACTTCTAATCGTAACTTTGAAGGTCGTCAAGGTCGTGGCGGGCGTACCCATTTAGTTAGCCCTGCAATGGCTGCAGCCGCTGCAATACATGGTCACTTTGTTGATATTAGAGGAGAAGCATAATGAGCGTATTTTTTAGTGGCTTAATGGCTCCACTTGATAAAAACAATGTAGATACTGACCAAATTATTCCTAAGCAGTTTTTAACATCAACTAGCCGCGAAGGTTTTGATGCTGCCTTGTTTTATGATTGGCGTTACCTAGATAACGGTGAGCCAAACCCTGACTTTATTTTAAATCGCCCATGCTACCAAGGCGCGCAAATATTATTAACGCGCGACAACTTTGGTTGTGGCTCATCTCGCGAGCACGCGCCATGGGCACTTAAGCAATATGGTTTTGAAGTTATTTTAGCTGAAAGCTTTGCAGATATTTTCTTTAATAACTGTGGTAACAACCAAATGTTAGCCATTGCGTTACCTGCCGACACGCTTGAGCAATTGTTTGTACTTAGCGAGCAGCACGACGATATTAACATTGAAATCGACCTTGAAAATCAAACACTAACAAGCAGTAAGTTTGCGCCAATTAGTTTTGATATTCGCAAAGACGTAAAAGAGCGCCTATTAAGTGGCTTAGATTTTATTGGTGTAACCGAAACACTAAACCCACAGATTGATGCGTTTGAAAAACAACTAGCAGCTGAGCGCCCTTGGCAGTAATTGTTTAACTTGTATATAGTAAATTCACGTATTAAAAAGCACGGCAATTGCCGTGCTTTTTTGTGGGTAAATATTAGGTTCAGTACCTAAGGCTTAATGTCTAAAGTCAGCCATTAACGCAGGTATACCAGGTAACATGCCTACAATTGCCATTACAGTGGTAAGTAGCACAAACATAATAAGTGGGATCACCCAGCGGCTCATTTTAGTTAGCTCAGCGCTACGTTCTTTACAGCCAATAAGCCCTAGGTTATCAAGTAGCATAGTAAGCGACCAACCAAAAGCCGGGTTAACCAAGGTTGAGGCAAACACCACAATAGCGGCTGATTGCGTTGTTTTGCCTTCGCGCGTCATTTCCATGCCAGCTTCAAGTAGCGGAATAAACACACCTACAATAAGCGCTACACAAAGCACAGGTTGCCAAATGGCTAAATCCATTGGGTAACCCCATAAACCAGCAATAATACAAAATAAGGCTGTTAAAATGGCGCCAGCCGGAATAGGGCGTTTAGCAATAGCAGCAGGTACAATGTAGGTTCCCCACGATGAGGTGAAGTTAGCACCACCGGCAAGTGAGCCAAATGTTTGTCTAACCGATGCGCTCAGCATGGTGTCGTCGATATTCATTTGTACTTTTTCAGTACGTTGCGGATAGCTTATTTTTTGAAATACTTGATGACCTAAAAAATCTGGTGACCACATAGCAACGGCGAGCACTGCAAATGGTAGTACAACCACAAAGCTTTCAAGCGTTGGCAGGCCAAGCATCCAACCCGTGTTTTCGCCCCACCAGTAAGCTGGGTTCATATTTGGTAAACCGGGAGCTGTATGAAACTCAAACGGTGCACCTAAAGCAAAGGCAACCACGCCACCAATAAGGCAGCTTAATGGCACGGCTAACCAGCGCTTTTTAAAGTGCTCTAACAGTGCATACAATAAAATGGTGGCTAAAATAACAATAAACGCAATATGCGTCATATCAATGGCCTCAGCCCAGGCAAACAGCTTTTTAACCTGCGAAATAGTACCAATAAAACCTAAATAAATGAGTAGCCCGCCACATACACCTTTACTGGTTAGGCGCGCGAGCATACTTCCTCCCTTGGTTATGGCCAAAATAAAACCAAAGGCACCAATGAGTAAGCCAAACGCCATAGGGTGACCGCCAGCAGCAACTACAATAGGAATTAACGGAATAAGCGGGCCGTGAGTACCGGCTAAGTTGGCCGTGGGTAAAATAAAGCCTGAAAATAAAATGATAAAAATAGAAACAATGAGTAATTCATAACGTACATTTTCTAAAACAAACGCATCACTTAAACCAAGAGGTGCTGCAAATGTTGCCGCAATAGCACCCACCATAACGACTTTACCAATAGTTCCCGCCATTGCAGGAATGGTGTCTTCAAATTCAAATCGGTAATCTCTAAATGGTAAATTAGGACGCCAGCGCTTAGGCTGCATAATTTGTAATTCATGTTCGAGATACTCGTCGCGAGTATTAAACTCTGAACTCGGCTTGTGAAGCTGCTCGTAGCTTTGAGCATCCTTGTGCGTGTTTGATGGTGCATCACCGGGTGGTGTAGTTTGCATGCGTTCTCCTGCAACATTGTTGCTTAATCAAATAAATACGGCTTTTGTTAAAGCAAATGAATATTGAACATGCAGGGTAGATCAGCTTTTAGGCTGCTATGTATAGGCAAAAGGTCGTGCATGGTTGTTTTTAATACAGTTAATCTGACAATCAGCTTTACGTTAAAAATTATAAAACTACACAAAATGATTTAAAATTACTATAAATCAATGGCTTGTTTTTATTTTTAAAGAATTTGATCACTGTTTATAGCGGGAAATAGTGTTAATGGCAGGTTATTATCCTTTAGTCTTAGTGGCTGTGAAAGCCGTTTTATTTCAAGCTATTTGCTTGCAGGAGCCGTTAATATTGTTTTATTTGTGGTGGAATAATACTTCTGTTACTTTCTGATTGTTAATAACAATAAAGAATAGACATGCAACTCAACTCCCCTAAATCAATTGGTATTTTACTTGGTACGCTTTACGGCATATTTATGCGGCTGTTTATAGAGCTACTTGATACTTATAATTTAAGTAGCCTAGTCTCTATATCATTTATGTTTTTAGTGCCCGTTGCAATTGGTTATATTCGTGTTCACTTTGAATTTAAGAGCTCAAAAACATTAACTAAAAGGCAAATGGTCACGATTGCTTGGCAGCCTATTTTTGTTTTTTTATTTGTAAGTGTAATTACTTTACTTGAAGGCAGTATTTGCGTGGCTATGGCTTTGCCTGCTTTTATGTTTTTTGCCAGCATTGGTGGATTACTTGCGGGTTTTGTTAGAAAGCGTGAAATAAAAAAAGCGAATAGTTCTTTATTATCAATCGCGTTGTTACCTATATTGCTCTCACCTATTGAAGTTAATTTTTTAAATTTATCAAAAACATACGAAGTAACAAATTCAATAACTATTAACGCGCCCATCAATGTTGTGTGGCAACAGTTAGCTAATGTGAGTGATATAAAACCACAGGAAGTGCCTTTTTCACTCACTCAATTAATTGGTGTACCAAAGCCATTAAAGGCAAGTATGAATGCAAGCGGTATAGGCGCTGTTCGCACAAGTATTTGGCAAAAAGGGGTTATATTTAAAGAAGTTATTACGGACTGGCAACCAAATAAACAGATGCTTTATAGATTTGACATAGACCCAGATGCTATTCCCGATGACGCACTCGATAAACACGTAAAACTTGGCGGTGAATACTTTTCTCCACTTTACGGTGGTTATCAGCTAAGTGAAGATAAAAGCGGCAATACAATTTTAACTTTAAAAACGACCGTGCAAGACAATACAAATTTTGGTATTTATTCACGAATATGGGGAGAGGTGATATTTCAAGATTTTCATCATTCACTTTTAACGTTGATGAAAAACAGAGCTGAAAAGTCACTTATCGCAACTGTTTCTTATAATTAGCTTAAAGCATTGTGTTTATAAAAATATTACACACTAAAGGTTAAAAGCCTCTGCAATTGCAAAGGCTTATGTTTTAACTGCTAACTTTTACCAAATCATTTCTACAAATTCAGGATGGTCGATATACGGGTTACGATTACCTTGAAATTCAAAGGCTGCTTGGTTACGGTCAAGTTCCATTTGGCTTACAGGATCGCTGTTATGCCAGTTAAGCAGCATGGCTACAACCCAGTTCTCGAATACTTGGTTGCTTGAACCATTAAGCACTGCATTACTTGAGGTCGTTTTGGTTTGCCAAGTGCCTATTACATTTTCGTAGCGCGTTGCCATGTAAAAATAAGCGCGAGCAAAGTCACCTTTAAATTCGTCAATTGGCTCAAATACAGTACCTGAGTAATTTAATGAACTTGCGGCAGAACCTAATTTACTTCCGTTAGTTGATGTAAATGAAGCGCTTGCTACTTCACCAAATGGGAAATTACTACGTTTTGAGTTTACATAACCGTCGGTTGCGTAAATATGATGCACATCTGAGTTCATTGGCTCAATAGTGCCGCCAAACCAGCTTTTAGGAAATGAATGCTCACGGTTGTAACAGCCGCCTTCTCCACTATAGTTACCACATTGGTCACTCACCGCAGTATAATTGTAGCTATCTGAGCCGTTTGGTTTCTCGCTATACATATCTAAAATGCTGTTATCGTTTTCAAAGTATTTATCACGTGCAGATGAGTCGTAAAAATTCCAAATAGCTGAGTAACCCTGTGCATTATGATCTTTAATAATATTATAAAGCTCAGTTTTTAGTGCATAACCTGATAACCCTTGAGCAGTAACATAGTAGCCAGTGGGTGTCGGGTTGGTCCCGCCGCCATCACCAGAGCCACTACCTAAAGTAAATGCCGTGCTGTCTGTATTATTAAAACTTGCACCGTTAGCAAGTGTGGTAGAGCCTTGCTTAAGCGCATAACTGCCACTACCTGTTGAACAACACATACCATCGCCGTAACTGTCGCTAATAACAAGTGTGTAAGTACCATCAGTTAGGCATATTTGCTCATCATACTGAGTGTTTGATGCGTAACCACTGCCGTTAGCAACAGCGCTACCTTGATTGTTATTAACGGCCCAGCTAGTTTCGCTACCGTAATTATCGGTGTTAAGCGTTAAGGTAAGGCTATTGTCGGTGCAACTTGTTGATGCGTTGCCATCAGTATTTGGTAAAAAGTTATCTACGTATACGGTTTCGCTGCCATCAAATCCACTTACATCGTAAAACCTAAGCCCAACACTAATTGTTTTATCACTGCTTGCTGTATAGCTATGGCTAATTGTTTGCCATTGGTTAGTTTGTGCTTGATTTGAATAGCCTTGATAGCCATCTACATATAAGCGCGCTTTAATTTTACCTTCGGTGTGGTAAACATCAGCCGAAAAGTTATAGGTTTTACCAGCTTCTACAGCAACCTGTTGTAGTAAATCAGTGTTACTTTGCGATCCTGTTGTTACATTGACAGCAGCAGAGCTACTACCGCTTTTAACTGTACTAGTTGAGCGCGTTAAGCTGATTCCGCTATCAATAGTGCTCCAAGAGCTAGGTGTATTACCTGACCATTGTTCAAATCCGCCATTAGCTACATTGGCCATTACAGGTAATGAGCCAAGTAACAAAGCGGTACTAAGTAGATTATTTTTATATTTCCCGTGTAACATAGTTGTTCCTATTTTTATTTTGAATGAAGAATATACCCTACATTAGTTAGGTTACAAAATTGTTAATTTAAAGTGCAGTAAAAAGCAATAACAAGTCTTTAATCTGTTTTTGAAGGTATTTTTATAAATTAATAACTAAATGGAATATCAAAGCAGATTCTATTCTTTTTTTATCTATGCTGAGCCCGTTATCCTACTAACTTAGAAAACCTCAACAGATACGCTCTGGATGAGGTAAAACTCATTTTTAACAATACACAAAGTGTGTTGTGTTTAATTTTCAGGGTTATGGGGAATCGATTCATGTTGTTAGGTCAACTAAATGCTGCGGCAAGCCCGCTATCGCAAGATCAAGTACAAAAGCTGCAAGGTTTAGTGGCTGAACTTAATCCAATTCAACAAGCGTGGGTAAGTGGTTACTTAGCTGCAAATGCTAATTCGGCTGCGTTAGGTGCTCCTACGGCAGGCGTACCAGCTGCGGGTGATGCAGCAGCGCTAACTATTTTATATGGTTCGCAAACAGGTAACGCAAAAGGTGTAGCTACCAAAATGAAAGAGCAGGCTGAGTCGCGAGGCTTAGCAGTTAAGCTTGTTAGCATGTCAGATTACAAACCAACAGCCCTGAAAAAAGAAAAGTTTTTAACTATCGTTGTATCTACTTACGGCGAAGGTGAGCCACCAGAAGACGCAGAAACACTCCACGAATTTTTAGCCACTAAAAAAGCGCCAAAACTAGACGATGTAAAAATAGCGGTTATTGGCTTAGGTGATTCTAGCTATGAGTTTTTCTGCCAGACAGCAAAAGATTTTGAAGAGCGTTTAAATAAACTCGGTGCACAAACTATCTATCAACGTGCTGATTTAGATGTAGATTACGAAGATGAAGCCGCTACGTGGATCGCCGGTGCAGTTGATGCATTTGAACCTGATTTAAAAGCGCAGCAAGAGGCCGCTGGTGGTCAAGTTGTATCAATGCCATTTGGCGCTCCTACCTCTGCAGCAAGCCAATATACAAAACAAAATCCATTTGAAGCAGAGCTATTAACTGTTCAAAAAATTACCGGTCGCGACTCGACTAAAGATGTACGCCACGTTGAAATTTCGCTTGAAGGTTCTGACATTACTTACACGCCAGGTGATTCATTAGGTGTGTACTTTTTAAATGACGATGTATTAGTTGATGAAGTACTTACACTTACTCAAATAGATGCAACAAGCATTGTAAAAGTAGGTGATGAAGAGCTAAGCGTACGCGATGCACTTATTGAAAAACTAGAGCTGACTCAGTCGTACCCAGGTTTTGTAGAAAAATACGCAACAGCAACAGGTACGCCTGAATTATTAAAGCTTGTAGAAGATAAAGCTGCAATGCGTGCGTATATTGAACCTCGCCAAATATTTGATGTGATTCGCCAAAATCCAGCAAAGATTGATGCGCAAACATTAGTAGATTGCCTACGTAAACTACAAGCTCGTTTGTACTCAATTGCATCTAGCCAAGCTGAGGTTGAAGACGAAGTACACTTAACACTAGGTCTAGTGCAGTTTGATGCATTTGATAGCGAGCATTTAGGTGGCTGTACTGGTTACTTAACTCGTCGTGCAGAAGAAGGTTGTAAAGTTAAAGTATTTAGCGAACACAACGACAATTTCCGCCTACCAACTAATGATGATACACCGGTGATTATGGTTGGTCCTGGTACGGGTATTGCGCCGTTCCGTGCATTTTTACAAGAGCGTGATTCGCGTGAAGCGCAAGGCAAAAACTGGTTGTTCTTTGGTAACCCACATTTCACTCAAGACTTTTTATACCAAGTAGAAATACAGGGTTATTTAAAATCGGGTTTACTTAACAAAGTAGATGTTGCATTTAGCCGTGACCAAGCAGAAAAAGTATACGTACAAGACAAATTACGCAGTAACAGTAAAGACGTGTTTGAGTGGTTAGAAGCCGGCGCTCACTTTTATATTTGTGGCGATGCAAATCGCATGGCAAAAGATGTACACAACGCCTTGGTTGATATCGTTAAAGAAAACACAGGCAAGAGCAATGAAGACGCAGAGCAATATTTAAAAGATTTGCGTAGCGCAAACCGCTATCAGAAAGACGTGTATTAATCACGTTTCTTATTTTATTTAACAGCTAGCAGCCGTCACTGTAACAAATTTAGGATTTAAAATGAGCGAACAAGATAAAAACGTAAAACTTTCTGATAACGAACGTTTGAAAAGAGAAAGTAACTTTTTACGTGGCACCATAGAAAAAGATTTAAAAGATGAAATTACTGGTGGTTTTACTGCCGACAACTTTCAGTTAATACGTTTTCATGGCATGTACCAACAAGATGACCGCGATATACGTGGTGAGCGTGCTAAGCAAAAGCTAGAGCCGCTACATAATGTAATGTTACGTGCACGTGTGCCTGGCGGTATTATTAAGCCAGAGCAGTGGTTAGCAATTGATAAGTTTGCTGATGAAAAAACAAGCTACGGCAGCATTCGTCTAACTACGCGTCAAACGTTTCAGTTTCATGGTGTATTAAAGCCGAATATTAAAGGCATGCACCAAATGCTTAACAGCGTAGGTATAGACTCTATTGCAACTGCGGGCGATGTTAACCGTAACGTGCTTTGTACTACTAACCCTGTTGAGTCTGAGTTACACCAAGAAGCTTACGACTGGGCTGCAAAAATTTCTGAACATTTATTACCAAAAACGAAAGCGTATGCTGAAATTTGGCTAAATGGCGAAAAGGCAGAAACCACAGAAGAGCCAATTTTAGGATCTAACTACTTACCGCGTAAATTTAAAACAACGGTAACCATTCCGCCTAATAACGAAGTTGATGTGCATGCGAATGACTTAAACTTTGTGGCAATTGCTGATAACGGAAAGCTTATTGGCTTTAACGTACTTGTTGGTGGTGGCCTTGCCATGACTCACGGCGATACAGCAACTTATCCGCGTAAGGCTGATGACTTTGGCTTTATTGCGCTCGAAGATACCTTAAAAATTGCAGAGCATGTTGTATCTGTGCAGCGCGATTGGGGTAATCGTTCAAACCGTAAAAATGCAAAAACTAAATACACATTAGACCGTGTTGGCGTTGATGTATTTAAAGCAGAAGTAGAAAAACGCTCAGGTGTTACGTTTGCACCAAGCCGCCCATTTGAGTTTACTCACCGTGGCGATCGTATTGGTTGGGTTGAAGGCATTGATGGTAAGCACCACTTAACACTATTTATTCAAAGTGGTCGTATTTTAGACTATCCAGGCAAGCCGCTTAAAACAGGTTGTCGTAAAATCGCAGAAGTTCACCAAGGTGACATGCGTATGACGGCAAACCAAAACTTAATTATTGCTGGCGTACCTGCAGATCAAAAAGCCGTGATTGAAGAAATTGCACGTAGCCATGGCCTGATTGACGACAAAGATTCGCAGCAGCGTAAAAATTCTATGGCGTGTGTTTCACTGCCAACGTGCCCACTTGCAATGGCCGAAGCAGAGCGTTACTTACCAAGCCTAGTAGAAAAAACTGAAGCATTACTTGCTAAGCACGGTATACCAGATGACAGCATTATTATGCGCGTTGTAGGTTGCCCTAACGGTTGTGGCCGCGCAATGCTTGCAGAAGCTGGTTTAGTGGGTAAAGGGCCAGGTAAGTACAACGTTTACCTAGGTGGTAATTTAGAAGGCACACGTATTCCTAAATTGTACCTTGAGAACGTAGGCGAAGACGTTTACCTAGAAGCATTCGATAAGCTCATTGGGCAATGGGCAAAAGAGCGTAACGAAGGTGAGTGTTTTGGTGACTTTGTTATACGCAAAGGCATAGTTGCTGAAGTAAAAGTATCAGTAACCGATTTTCACGCTTAATTAAATACCAGCGCCAAAGCGCTGGTGAGGTTTGGAATTTACCATGAGTGAATTTAAAAACATTTTACAGCTAGATAAACAAAGCCAAGCGGCTATGTTAGCTGATGCTAATGGTTTGCTAGCGAATATGAGCGCAGAACAGCGTGTTGCATGGGCGCTTGATAACTTGCCTAATACGGCTTTTTTATCATCTAGCTTTGGTATTCAAGCGGCAGTAATGCTGCATTTAATGACCTCACAACGTCCAGATATTCCCGTTGTATTAACCGATACAGGCTATTTATTTCCTGAAACGTATCAGTTTATTGAACAAATGAGTGAGCGTTTATCACTTAACTTAAAGGTGTATAGAGCGCAGCTAAGCCCTGCATGGCAAGAAGCTAAGTTTGGTAAGTTGTGGGAGCAAGGCGAGGACGGCATTAAGCAATATAACCAGCTTAATAAAGTTGAGCCGATGACCCGCGCACTTAAAGAAATAGAAGCGGGCACGTGGTTTAGTGGTCTGCGCCGCGATCAATCATCTACACGTGCTGATAAACAGTTTGTAGAAATTAGCCGTGGTACCGTTAAAGTGTACCCGATTATTGAATGGTCTAACCGCGACGTGTATCAGTATCTTACTAAGCACGATTTACCTTACCACCCATTATGGGAGCAAGGTTATGTGTCGATGGGTGACGTACATACAACACGTAAGTTAGAACCAGGAATGACTGAGGAAGAAACCCGCTTTTTTGGTTTAAACCGAGAATGTGGACTACACATGGATGGTGACGGTATTTAACGCCACTACAGTGTAGTTAAATTGCAAATAAAAACGCAGCTTCGGCTGCGTTTTTATTTTTTATTAGGGTACAAAGAATTGCCTAATTAAGTATTTTTTATTAGACTCAAGGCATTAAAGGATTAATTAAAGCAGGAACGCTATGAAATACTTTACCTACTTAGCTATATCAATCATGGCTATTGCAGTCATCTCTTTGTTTTATTTAAAAAAGCCCGATGGTAAAACATGGCTTTCTGCATCATCAATTAGCAGTGAATCTCAGCAAATTAAAGAAAAAATGGTCGCGCTATCTAGCAATACTTTGGACCAAGCAGTGCAGGGCGTTAAGCAAGCTGGCGATAAAATTGCGAGCAGTATTTCTGATGAACCAATGCCTGAAAGTACCACCTCAAGCAGCAAAATTTTTAAGTGGCAAGATGAAACAGGCCAATGGCACTTTTCTGATACACCTAACCCGCATGCAAAAAGTATTGAAGTAAAACTCGATCCTAAAGACATTACTGTTATTGCTGCAGAAGACACGTCTATTTTAAATACCTCTCCAAGTACAAATACAATGTCGGCTGCACCAGAGGGGATCAGTATTCTGAACCCAGACTCTGTTAAAAAGCTATTTAATGACGCCGAAAATGTAAAAGACAAACTAGAAAAACGTAATAAAGAAATTAATAATTTAAGTGCACTCTAATTATTTAGAGTGAGTGCTTTTATGGTTTTTTAAATAACGTTTTTCGGCTTCCATCAATAATACTGTTAAATATATTTTAGTGGGAAGCGACAGCAGCACGCCTACAGCAATGCATGCCGCCGCTGTAATTATTCCTTTAATACCATGCTCGACAGTAAAGTAGTTCGACACAATTAAAGTATGGCCAGTCACGATAAGGCTCAACCCAAGCATTATTGATGTTTTAAGCAGCCTAATTATCATTGTTTGCGACATAGTTACCTCAGTAGGCACGCTTTAAATGCTTAGCATTGATTTAAGACAACAAACAACACATATAAAAAAGCCCAGCTTATTACTAAGCTGGGCTTTTAAATGATTAACTACTGTCTTTGTTAGTCGAGCATATTACGCAGTACATATTGTAAAATGCCGCCGTGTTTGTAGTAATCCCACTCTTTAGGGGTATCAATACGTACGTCTGCACTCAAGGTTACTTTTTTACCTTCGGCATTTGTGGCAATAACGGTAACTTCATCGGTTTTATCGTACAGGCCATCAATATCAAATTGTTCTTGCCCTGTTAACCCATGTGTCTCGTAGCTTTCACCTTCTTTAAATTGCAGCGGTAATACACCCATACCAATTAAGTTAGAGCGATGAATACGTTCGTAGCTTTGTGCTACAACGGCTTTAACGCCTAATAAAAGTGAGCCTTTAGCAGCCCAGTCACGAGATGAACCCGTGCCATATTCTTTGCCCGCTAAAATAATGAGTGGAGTATTATTTTTTTGATACTCCATTGCTGCATCATAAATGCTCTCTAACGTATCGCCGGGTTGAGTACGTGTTACGCCGCCCTCAGTACCAGGAGCTAGTAAGTTTTTAAGACGCACATTAGCGAACGTTCCACGCATCATTACTTCGTGATTACCACGGCGTGAGCCGTACGAGTTAAATTGCGCTTTATCTACACCTTTCTCTTGCAAGTATAAACCTGCTGGCGCTTCTGCTTTAATAGCACCCGCTGGAGAAATATGGTCAGTGGTTACTGAATCTCCAAGTTTAGCTAAACAACGTGCACCTTCGATAGAAGGAATTCCCGGTGGTTCTACTTTCATACCATCAAAAAAGGGTGCTTTTTTAATGTAGGTAGATGCATCATCCCAATCGTAAAGTTTGCCATCCGGTATTTTAATTTGCTGCCAACGGCTATCGCCTTCGTAAACGTTAGCGTAGCTTTTTTCAAACATTTCCTTAGTTACGGTTTCTTTAACTAAGTCACTTACTTCTTTAACGCTTGGCCAAATGTTTTTAAGGTAAATATCGTTACCGTTAGCATCTTGAGCAAGGGGTTCGTTGTATACGTCAATATCGGTTCTACCTGCAATGGCATAAGCTACGACAAGCGGAGGAGAGGCTAAAAAGTTCATTTTAACATCTTGGTGAATACGCCCTTCAAAGTTACGGTTACCCGATAAAATAGAGCTCACTACTAATTTATGTTTTTGAATCGCGTCTGATATTTCAGTTGCAAGTGGCCCTGAATTACCAATACACGTGGTACAGCCATAGCCAACTAAGTTAAAGCCTAGGCTTTCTAGGTCGTCCATCAGGCCTGCTTTTTCTAGGTAGTCGGTAACTACTTTTGAGCCTGGAGCAAGTGATGTTTTAACCCAAGGTTTTACATTAATGCCTAACTGTTTCGCTTTTTTAGCAACCAAACCAGCAGCTAAAATAACACTTGGATTAGAGGTGTTGGTACAGCTGGTAATTGCGGCAATAACACAAGCGCCATCGTTTAGCTCAAACTCTTGGCCTTTAAATTTAACCTTAGCGGCACCCATAAACTGCGCTTCGTTAACTGGCTCATCTGGATTTGTTGTCGGCCCTTCACTCTCAATACGAGCTTGTTCTTCATCGCTTTTATCACGACGAGCCATACGTTCGTCTTGGAAGCCTTTTAAATGATCGCCAATAACTTTGCCAGCTTCGTTTAAGGCAATCCTATCTTGTGGGCGTTTAGGGCCTGCAAGGCTTGGTACAACGTCATCTAATTTAAGCTCAAGTGTATCGGTATAATTAGCTTCGTCGCCATCGTTACGCCATAAGCCTTGATGCTTAGCGTAATCTTCAATTACTTTTAAGTGTTTTTCGTCGCGGTTTGTTAAGCGAAGGTAGTTAATGGTCTCATCATCAATTGGGAAAATACCACATGTAGCGCCGTATTCTGGTGCCATATTGGCTATGGTTGCTCTATCGGCAAGTGGTAGGTCGGCAAGGCCGTCACCATAAAATTCTACAAATTTACCCACTACGCCATGATTACGCAGTATTTCGGTTACTGTTAACACTAAATCGGTTGCGGTAGTACCTTCAGGTAAACGTCCACTTAGCTTCATACCTACTACTTGTGGAATGAGTAAGCTAATTGGCTGACCAAGCATGGCTGCTTCAGCTTCAATGCCGCCTACACCCCAACCAAGCACGCCTAAGCCATTAATCATGGTGGTGTGAGAGTCAGTCCCTACAAGCGTATCTGGGTAAGCGAATTTTTTGCCGTCGCGCTCTTCATTAAAAACAACGCGCGCTAAGTATTCTAGGTTTACTTGGTGAACAATACCGGTTGCTGGTGGCACTACTTTTAAATTATCAAAAGCGGTTTGTCCCCAACGTAAAAATTCATAACGTTCTTTATTTCGGTCGTACTCAAGTTTCGCATTTAAATCAAATGCACCATCATTTCCGTAGCCATCTACTTGTACCGAATGATCAATCACAAGTTCAGCAGGCGATAACGGGTTTATTTTTGCAGGATCTCCACCTAGCTTTTCCATTGCATCACGCATCGCGGCTAAATCTACAATAGCGGGTACGCCGGTAAAATCTTGCATAACAACACGGGCGGGAGTAAAGGCAACTTCAGATGCAGGCTTTGCTTGAGGATCCCAATTAAGAAGGGCTTGAATGTCTTGTTCTTTTATATTTACGCCATCTTCGTTACGAAGAAGGTTTTCAAGTAGTACTTTTAAGGAAAAGGGCAATCGTTTCGCTTTGTCGCCAAGTCCTTTTAGAGAATGAATATGATATTGCTCACCATTTATTGTGAGCTGATGTTGGGTATCGAAACTATTATTCATTATTTGCCCCTTTATGAATTATAAAAATGTTTTGAAGAGTGACCTCTGTAGTGTTCGAGTTGCAAAGTACATACCAGTGTAAAAAATCGCGTTTAGAGAACGAATTTTATACAGTTATTATAGTAGAGATGATGCTGAAAAATTTAATTTCAAGAGATGATTTAAAAGAAGAGATAGGGTCAAAAGTTATTTCGACCCTTATTAATTACTGTAACCAACCTTGTTGCTTACCTTTAATACTCAAGCAAAGTAAAGCGATGGCAATAATGATTACAAAAATAGGCATAAATACCGCACTTGCGCCAAGTAGCTCAATACTATTTATGACCACAAAATTATAATATTGCTGAATTAAAATAGCGCCGAGCGATAGCGAAAAAGTAGGTGTTGCCAGCGCGTTTTTAGCAAGTAAAAACAGACAACCCAAAGTGCTTCCAAATACAGCTACAGCAAATGCAATGGTTGACCAAAGAGGGATGTCAGAGTAGGCAGCTTGTTGATCTAACGGAAGTTTACCTATCATTTCGGGTGTCATCATCATGTGCATAGCAAATGCAATAACGCCAAGTAAGTTCCATACGAGTGCCGCCCATACAACGGGTTTAAACCAATTTTTAGGTGTGTTTACAGACATTTTATAACCTTGTTTTTATTATTAATTAGGTTATTAAAGAGTAAAAAGGCCAACTATACAAGTTGGCCTTTTTATATAAAAAGAGTGCTTTTAAATGCTTAACCAAATGAAATAGGACGACGACCTGTTTTATCATCTACTTTTGGTTTTTTAGTTCGCTTACGCTTACTTTTAGCTGGTTGATTTGTTGGTTGTGGTGCAGCTAGCTTTGACTTTGCTTGAGTTTGTACCGCAGGTTTTTCTACAGGGATTGCATCTTCACTTAGTGAGAGTTTAAAAAACTCACCATCAAACTCTAGTACATCACCACTGTATAATTTTTTCCGTTTAATTGTACAAATTTCATGGTTAACACCCACATAGCCTTCAGTAATTAGGTTTTTAGCTTGGCCGCCACCTTCAACTAAGTTTAGTACTTTTAATAATTTACAGAGCTCAATCGGCTCTTCTTCTAATTCTATTTCTATGTATTCTTCGTTCATATTTGCTCTCGGTGGGGTAACGCACAAGCTGTAGTATAAAGGCTTGCAGCTACTTTTGCACCAAAGCAAGTAACTTTAGCTAATTGTAATAGGGAAATAACGACGAAAGTTTTTATGTATTTTATCTGTCTTTAAAAAAACTGAAGCAATTGAAGAGTAATCTTTGCAGCAGTTAATTTTACGTATGGCCTGCTAATTGCTAAAACTTTGGCGGAATAAATATTTTTCATTAAATGGAGTAGGAAATGGGCGTAAGATTAGCAATGAAAAAAGAGCTAATGGGATTAGATAATTCAGGTATGTTAACTGCTGACGATGTTAGAGAGCACCTTGCTAATTCTGTAAAAAAGCAAGCTGATCAAGGTGAGCGCGGTTTTTCTGTAATTTCAAAATTCAATGATACCCATAGCCGTTTAGTTAGTGGTGATGCCACGAGAAAAACGAAACTTGAATTTGAACGTCATCGTTTGTTTAAAGAAGTTTTATATACTCGCAAAAGTGTTGATGCTTGGTTAGATAGCCAAACAAATTAAATTGCGATAAATAGTTACCTTTAATAGACTACAATTGTAATCAAAAAGGGGTAACTATGAAAAGTGGAATTTTAATATGTGTGTTGGCATTACTATTAGCTGCGTGCCAACAACCTACCGTGTATGTATTTAGTGAAAACTTGCAAGATGAACAGCGCAACCAGCTCGATGCTGCGCTAAAAGCACAATCGCTCCCTTATGAATATGTAGAGCTGGCAATCCCACCTGATTTTGGTGAAGCCACATTACTCTTATCAAGTGATAAGATTTATCCTAAAGAAACTGAGCAACTTGCGGCTATAATGCAAGAGCTAGGTTACAAGCCACAAGTTAACTACACGACTCGTTCAAATCACTTTTATGGTGATGGCAATATAGGCTTTTATTTAAAGAATATAGTGGCGGGTACTACCTTTGTTATGCCTAAAAAGTTACGAACAACTCAATGCAGCGAAGAGAAGTACAATGATTTACTTGTCACATTTACAGATAAATATGCTGACTTTAGTTTACCCAGTGGCGCTGTTGTAAGGTTAGGTTGGGAGTTTTTATACGGTTACGTTGTTACTTATTATAAAACCTATTCGCAAACATATCGTCATTCACAGCCGTTTGTAAATACCCCCTTTGGTGCCAAGCCTTCAGATACTTACACTTTTACTGCGCACGTTAATAAGCCCAGTTGGCTTGATTGCTCATTGCAAATTGTTTATATGGATTGAACTAACCGTGAGTTTCTATATGCTCGCTTAATTTGGCAATGCGCAGGCTCATACCTTCAATAATTCGGTCTTTAATTTTTTCGCGGATAACATTAGGTAAGCGGGTGAGTGCTTCAGGGGTAATGGCAAGTACTATGGTGTCGGTTTTAGCGCGAGCACTGGTACTGCGCTCTCGGTTATTTATAAAGGCACCTTCACCTATAAATTCACCGGGCTCTATAGTGCCAAGTTCTAGTAAATGGTTATGCTTAAATACTAATAATGCGCCGCTAAGTACAATGTACAAGCGCTTGTCGTTATCGTATTGCTTAAATAAAAATTGATGCTGACTTACTAAATATAACAGGCCGAACGACTCCAATAAGACTTGGCGCTCGCTGAGCGTAAATTCTTTAAAAAAGTGCAGCCTGTTTATAATTTCCATTTGTTTGAATAATGGAATATGTTCGATTAGCTTCATCAATAACCAAATGTGTTAAAAGCGTTTAATCAGCTAATATTGCGCTCTTTTAATTTTCGGGTCAACGTGTTGCGTCCCCAACCAATTTTTATAGCAGCATCTTGCTTATGACCAGAACAATTAGCCAGGGCTGTTTTTATTAAGCGAGTTTCTAGTTGAGCTTGAATGTCAGGCCAAATATTTTCTTTGCCTTTTTTTAGCTCTTGATTAAGCCATTGTTGGAATGCATCGAGCCAATCACCTTCTTCTTGGGTTGGTGAAGCATCCAGAATCTCCGGCGGTAAATCTTGCTCGCTTACAAGCTCACCCGGTGCCATAACTGTCAGCCAGCGACAGGTGTTTTCTAACTGGCGTACATTACCTGGCCAATTAAATAAACGTAATTGCTCAGTCGCTTTAGGGCTCAGTACTTTACTTTCTACTTGTAGCTCTTTAGCGCTTTTATGTAAAAAGTGTTGCGATAAGCTTTCTATATCTTCAGTACGCTCTCGAAGAGCGGGTAAACGTAGGCGCACAACATTAAGACGATGAAATAAATCATCCCTAAACTTGCCTTGTTTAACTAAATCTTCAAGGTTTTGGTGCGTAGCTGCAATAATGCGTACGTCAACTTTTATACTTTGATGGCCACCAACGCGATAAAACTCACCATCGGCAAGAACGCGTAATAAACGTGTTTGCACATCGAGTGGCATATCACCAATTTCATCTAAAAATAGTGTACCGCCATTGGCTTGCTCAAAGCGGCCTTTACGTACGCTATCGGCGCCCGTAAACGCGCCTTTTTCGTGGCCAAATAACTCTGACTCAACAAGCTCTTTTGGAATGGCCGCCATGTTAAGTGCAATAAATTGATTTTCTTTACGTGGGCTATGGTTGTGCAGGGCGCTGGCGACAAGCTCTTTACCTGTGCCAGATTCACCATTTATTAATACGCTCATGCTAGAGGCCGATAGTTTACCTATCGCTCTAAACACTTCTTGCATAGCGGGTGCTTCACCAATAATGTGGGCACTTTTTGGTGGAGCTTGCTTTCGCTTAGTTTTTTTAGTGGAGTTTGCTCTGCATGCGCTCTCGACTAGCGCCACTGCTTCGTTTAAATCAAACGGCTTAGCTAGGTATTCAAAAGCACCTTTTTGGAATGCATTAACTGCAGAGTCCAAATCTGAGTGGGCAGTCATTATAATAACTGGCAGCCCAGGGTTTTGCTCTGCTATAAGCTCAAGCAACGCCATGCCATCCATACCAGGCATTCGTACGTCCGAAACTAAAACAGTAGGTTGACTAAACTTTAATGCGCTTAATACATCTTGCGCATTAGCAAAGCTTTCTGCGTTAAACCCTGCACGGGTTAGTGCTTTTTCAAGTACAAATCGAATAGAAGCATCATCATCTACAAGCCAAACTGTTTTCATGCAAACTCCAAACATTAATCTGCAAAGGGCAGATAGATATTAAATTCAGTATGTCCAGGCCAGCTATCACATTCTATATAGCCATCATGTTGATCTATCAGCGTTTGCGCTATTGAGAGTCCTAACCCTGAGCCATCTTCTTTATTGGTGATCATAGGGTAGAACAGTGTTTCACGTACACTGGGATCAATACCTGGTCCGTTATCAGATATTTGGATCAACAAGGCTTTTTTAGGTGCTTTACCTGGGCGACGATGCTGATGATTAATGCGGGTTTTTATTGTTATTTCACCGCCATCTACAAGCGCCTGCTGAGCATTTCGAACAATGTTTAATACTACTTGCTGAATTTTACCTTGATCAATGTATACATCAGGAATGCTTGGGTCGTAATCCTTAACCAAGCTAATGTTAGAACAATTATCTAACGTACTTAGTCGTGCAACTGATTCAAGTGATTGATGTATATTGCCATACGATTTTTGCGGAAGCTGATTTGGCCCTAAAAGCCTATCTACTAATTCGCGTAATCGGTCAGCTTGCTCAATGATAAGTTCAGCACATTGGTCTCTTTCTTGTTGATCAACCTCATACTGCAATAACTGCGCCGCTCCGCGAATTCCACCTAAAGGATTTTTAATTTCGTGAGCTAAGCCTCTAATTAGATTTCGGGCTGCTTGGTATTGATGCATTTGATTAGACGCTTGGTCGTGCTTAATTTCGTCATCAGTTTGGCGCCACTCAAATAAAATATAAAGTGAGCCATCAAACTTAATTTGTCGTGTACTTACGGCTACTTTTGCATGGCGAGAATCGCTAAAAACCACGTCAGCTCTGTGCTGCTGGCAATCTACACCTTCAACTAATGAGTATTGTTCTATACGCTGCAAATCGATTGAATGGTAATTAAAAAGACTATCGAAAGGCTGATCTAATAGGCGCTTGTTACCAAGGCCAAGCAGTTCACTAGTACTGGTATTGGCATAGACAACGGTGAAGTTTTTATCAAGCAACATGATAGCGGTTGTTTGATTTTGCCAAATAGCATCGAGTAGCTCAGGGCTAAAGTTTTTATTATTAATCATAGCTGCACCATTTTAGTGCGTGGATATTTACAAGCAAGTTATATAATAAAATACACTGCTGCACGTTTAGTAATGCCCCAATTTAGTTACTTAGGTTTAGCCCTTTTCGGTGCATAAAAAATATGCAGGGCTCACTTATAGCAATAACTTGGTTTTTACTATTAAAAAGCTTTAATTGTAGTGTGTGCTCACCACGTTCTACATCTCTTATTGCAAAGGTTGAACTGTCACTGGCTGGGCCATGTGCTTTGCCATCAATAAAAAGTTGTATAGTAAAACCAGTTTCAAAGCGCGGTTTTATTCGGCTAGTAACATAAACAGTGCCGGTATTTTCACGAATAGTCTGGTTATGATCAGGTGAGGAAATGGCAATACTAAAGCCCGCTTGTTGAGGCTGGGGTTGCTCGTCAAAAATGTCAGTATTTGTTGCAGGCATATTAAGATCTTGGCTGGTAAGCTTTACCTCTTTAGCACCTTTATGAGGGGTGTCAGAGAACACTAATACGCCATTTTTATCTTTCCAAGCGTATATCTTTGTTTCACCAGCGTAACCATAATTGCTTAATCCTAAAGCAATTAATAGTAATAAAATCTTGTTGTTCACTCTGCAGCCCTGCATTTTTGTCGGTAACTTAACTTTAGTGGAGATTGATTAATTTTACCATTAAAAAAGCCCGCAAAGCGGGCTTGAGAACACACATATTTTATACAGCTAAATTAACAGCTGTAGTACATTTCAAACTCAACTGGGTGAGTTGTCATGTTAAGCTTTTCAACTTCTTTAGATTTAAGTTCGATGTAAGCATCGATTAAGTCGTCAGTGAATACACCACCTTGAGTTAAGAATTCACGGTCTGCGCTAAGTGCAGATAGTGCTTCGTCAAGTGATGCTGCAACAGTTGGGATTTCTGCTGCTTCTTCAGCTGGTAAGTCATATAAATCTTTATCCATAGCATCGCCAGGGTGGATCTTGTTTTTGATACCATCAAGGCCAGCCATAAGCATTGCTGAGAAAGCAAGGTATGGGTTAGCTGTTGGATCTGGGAAGCGTACTTCAATACGACGACCTTTTTCAGATGGAACCACTGGGATACGGATTGATGCAGAACGGTTACGTGCAGAGTATGCAAGCATAACTGGTGCTTCAAAACCTGGTACTAAACGTTTGTACGAGTTAGTAGAGGCGTTTGCAAAAGCGTTAATTGCTTTAGCATGCTTGATGATACCGCCAATGTAGTAAAGCGCATCTTCAGAAAGGCCGCCGTACTTATCACCAGCAAAAAGGTTTACACCATCTTTAGCAAGTGACTGGTGACAATGCATACCAGAACCGTTATCACCAACAACTGGCTTAGGCATAAACGTTGCTGTTTTACCGTATAAGTGAGCCATGTTATGGATAACATATTTCATTTCTTGGATTTCATCCGCTTTTAATACCATTGTATTAAAGCGAGTAGCAATCTCGTTTTGACCTGCTGTTGCAACTTCGTGGTGATGTGCTTCTACTACTTGACCCATTTCTTCTAGAACTAGACACGTAGCTGAACGCCAATCTTGGAAGTCATCAACAGGAGCAACTGGGAAGTAACCGCCTTTAATACCTGGACGGTGACCTGTGTTGCCATCTGCATATTCTTTATCTGAGTTCCAAGCAGCTTGCTTAGAATCAATTTTGTACATAGAACCAGACATATCTGATTTGTATTTAACGTCGTCAAATACGAAAAACTCTGGCTCAGGGCCAAATAAAACTGTATCTGCAATACCTGTAGAACGCATGTAATCTTCAGCACGCTTAGCAACAGAACGCGGGTCGCGCTCATAACCTTGAAGTGTTGAAGGCTCTACTACGTCACAACGTACGATTAATGTTGATTCTTCAGTGAAAGGGTCTAGTTTGATTGAGTCAGCAACTGGCATTAATACCATGTCTGATTCGTTTATGCCTTTCCAGCCTGCAATTGAAGAACCGTCAAACATTTTACCGTCTTCAAAAAAGTCTTCATCAACTTGGTGATGAGGAATAGATACATGTTGTTCTTTACCCTTAGTGTCAGTAAAGCGTAAATCAATGAACTTAACGTCATTTTCTTTAATAAAATCTAAAACCGATTGTGACATGTGTCCTCCAACTATTGGGTTTTGTTATTGCTGCATAATTGCTTTGGGATTTACTAAGCTGATTTTGTGCCATTTTTATAACTAGCTGTTTATAAATTAAAAAAATATCGTTGCATCAAAATGGAATGTACAAATGCACTATGTTGGTGCGTAAATTTTCCTTTTTGGTGCAAAATTTACAGGGCACAATTTGCTGCTAATTTAATCGCTCGGAAATAGCATAACCTAAATGCAAAAGAGTACCAAAAAGATCAGCAAAATAGCCAAAAAGGCTGTTTTTCAAAAAAAATTTGAAATTTAATTCATATAATTGTCATATATAAAACAGATACTTAGTAAAAGTATTGAGAAAGTTTTGAAATTTATATTGGATAAACTTTCATCCATGTCATTAATGAGGGATAATATGCGCCCTTTTAAATCCTATGCTGGGACATCTCGCGAAAGCGTGGATGAGTGCGTAGATCTTGCAGGATCAATGAGAATTTAATTTCTCTGAGTAAATATATGAGCATCGAACAGTTAAGAAATATAGCGATTATCGCGCACGTTGACCATGGTAAAACAACACTGGTTGACAAACTACTTGAGCAATCAGGTACATTAGAAACACGCGGCGGTAACGAAGAGCGCGTGATGGACTCAAACGACATTGAGAAAGAACGTGGTATTACCATTTTGGCTAAAAACACAGCCATTTCTTGGAATGACTACCATATCAATATCGTAGATACCCCGGGACACGCCGATTTCGGTGGTGAAGTTGAACGCGTACTTTCGATGGCTGACTCAGTATTATTACTTGTTGATGCTCAAGAAGGTCCAATGCCGCAAACGCGTTTCGTTACGCAAAAAGCATTCGCGCAAGGCTTAAAGCCAATCGTCGTTATCAATAAAATTGATAAGCCAGGCGCTCGTCCAGATTGGGTTATGGATCAAATCTTTGATTTATTCGACAATCTTGGCGCGACTGACGAACAGTTAGACTTTAAAGTAATCTACGCTTCAGCAATCAACGGTTGGGCAACACTAGATTTAGACGAACCATCAGACAACATGGAACCTATGTTCAAGATGATCGTTGAAGAAGTATCACCACCGGATGCAGATCCTGAAGGTGACTTCCAAATGCAAATTTCTCAACTAGATTACAACTCTTATGTTGGTGTAGTTGGTATTGGTCGTATTAAACGTGGTTCTGTTGCTCCTAACCAACAAGTTACTATTATCAGTGCTGATGGCACTACACGTAATGGTAAAATTGGTGCAGTACAAAGCTACCTAGGTCTTGAGCGTATCGAAACTGATAGAGCTTACGCTGGTAACATCGTAACTGTAACAGGTATTGGTGAGCTTAAGATTTCTGATACAGTTTGTTTCCCAGGAAACGTTGAAGCATTACCACCACTAAGTGTTGATGAGCCAACTGTAACAATGACATTCTCTGTAAATAACTCACCTTTCTGTGGTAAAGAAGGTAAGTTTGTAACGTCACGTAATATCCGTGAGCGTTTAGACAAAGAATTAGTACACAACGTAGCACTTCGCGTTGAAGATACTGCAAGCCCAGATAGCTTCCGTGTTTCTGGTCGTGGTGAATTACACCTAGGTATCTTAATCGAAAACATGCGTCGTGAAGGTTACGAGCTTTCAGTTTCTCGTCCAGAAGTTATCTTACGTACTGTAGATGGCGTTCTAGAAGAACCGTTTGAAACAGTGACTATTGACTGTCAAGAAGAGCATCAAGGTTCTGTTATGGAACAAGTTGGCCTACGTAAAGGTGAACTTACTAACATGACTCCAGATGGCAAAGGCCGTATGCGTTTAGACTTCATGATCCCTAGCCGTGGTTTAATTGGTTTCCAAACTGATTTCATGACACTTACTTCGGGTTCTGGTCTTATGTACCATACGTTCGATCATTATGGTCCTCACAAAGGTGGCGCTATCGGCGTTCGTAAGAACGGCGTAATGATTGCAAACGCAACTGGTAAAGCACTTACAAACGCATTATTTAACTTACAAGAACGCGGCCGTTTATTCATCGGTCACGGTGTTGAAGTATACGAAGGTATGGTTATCGGTATTCATAACCGTGATAACGACCTTACAGTTAACGCTCTTAAAGGCAAGCAGTTAACTAACGTACGTGCATCTGGTACTGATGAAGCGCAAACGCTTTCTCCGCACCTTAACTACTCACTTGAGCAAGCGCTTGAGTTCATCGATGATGACGAGCTAGTTGAAGTTACTCCACTAAACATTCGTATCCGTAAGAAACACCTTACAGAAAACGAACGTAAACGTGCGGGTCGTGCACCTAAGTCATAATCTATTAATTTAGAATAATGATTTTAAAAGCCGCTGTATTGAAAAACACAGCGGCTTTTTTGTGAATAATAGTTAGCGAGAAAAGAGCTGTAAGCTCTCAGGTTAGAAGAACATCGCGGTTGGTTCGATACCGTTAAACAGTTTTTAATATTGAACCTAAAAAAGGTATTAAGTTATTATCAAAGCTATATTTAATATGTGCGAGTAAGCTAGTGTGAATACCGAAAATGAAATGAAGGCAAAACTAGAGATAGAACATATTGCTGAACTGCAAAAATATAAAGATGAATTTGAAACGTTAGGAAAAAATGATTGGGGCTTGAAAGATCTCATATCAATTTTTTTACCGTTTGTTTTGTTATCAATTGCTAATAGCTTCTATGATATTGAAACTGAATTATTTCAAATAATATGTTTTATTTTTCTTGCTTCAGCTATGGTGCAGGGAATGATTAGGGAGCAAACCAAAAAAACAAATCGCAGAATTGATTTGCTTCTTAAAATTATTAAACATGAGCAAAAGGGTGGCTGAAATTAGCTTTATATTAGGGCGCAGCGCTCTTTGTCTAAGCAAAAACGTGCTTGAGAATTAAATAATCGATATTGCAAAGTCTATGTTTTTGTTGGTAGGATATTTTTCGTTGGGTTTCGCTTCGCTCAACCCAACCTACTTATTGGTGTTGGGGGCTTACTTTTTAGGGAGTAGGGTTATTTTGCCAAATACGTCGGCATCTATAAAACCACGATTTCTGTCGCCATTTACCGGCTGTACTTCGTGTGAGCCCATAAAATGCTCGCGCACCTCACTGCCATCGTTATCGCAATACGCTAACATAAAGCCGATTACTTGCTTTTCGCTAAGTGTAAGTGGGGTGTTTTTAGCACCTTCTTTATAATCATTAGGGTAGATCTTTATCGCTACTTCCCAGGTGATGTTAAAAGGCGCGGTGGTATTGCGCTTCCAGTTACTAACTAGGTGGTCGGTATACAAATGGGCTTTTTTATCAGGTCCGTAATCGGCAGCTTGGTTATCAAGGCCAATGTGGTACGCCAATGCGGTGTGATTAAATTGATGATTACCACCCGATGCATCGCTATCAATAAATACTTCAAGCGCATCGTCATCCCAATATTTATACGTTGGATCGGCGTGTGTATCTATTAAAACATCATCCACAATATCGGCTTGTAGGTATAAATAGTTTTGATCCCACAGTAAGCGATAACGCCCTTTAAAGTCGGCATCGTTTGATGGCAGTGTGCCATCCATTAAATAAGGCATATCGTGCCAAGCGACTTTATCCCACGCACTTTCTGATAGGCCATCAATAGTAATTGGGGTTGATGTATGTTCAACATCAATGGCCATTGCAGGCGTGCTTAATAAAAAGCTTAAGGCGAGTGCTAATTTTTTCATTAATTTCTCAATTTTATTGTGGATTTGTCTAATGTAATAACAATCTTAAAACAGCTAAGTAAATAGTTACAGTGAAATACTTTCGCCTTCGTTTAAAATATACAGCGGCACTTTTGAATCCATTTTATTGTACATATGCAATAAGCGAAGTAAGGCTGAATGACTGCTGTGGTCGCCCATTTTCCAACTTGAGTTACCGTATCCCCACGGTATCATTACTTTGCAGTTAAGCTCTTGTGCTGCGTTGAGCGCGTCTTCTGGTGTGGTGTGAACGTAACGATAAAATTTACCACTTTCTTTACTGTAGTAAGAAGCGATTGGCATTAAGCAAATATCGATATCGCCGTATTTTTGCTGTATGTCTTTAAAATGTTTTGAGTAGCCTGTATCGCCTGCAAAAAATAAGGTGCTACCGTTTTGTTCGAGCAGCCAGCCATTCCATAAGTCTTTATTGTTATCTTCGTAAATAAAGGGCACTAATACGCGAGCGCTAAAATGATGAGCTGGCACGGCGTTAATAACTAAGTCGTCAATGTTGGTTGTTGAGTACCACGGCATTTCGCTAATATTAAAACCGCCGGTAGGGAAGTTGTCGGCCATACCGAGTGGTGTTAAATAGCGAGGTTTATTGCCAATGCTTTGTATGTCGGCTTTATTAAAATGATCGTAATGAATATGCGAATACATTACCGCATCAATATTTTCCAGTTCTTGCTCACTAGGCCAAGCGCCTGCTTTACGATAAGTGCCACCGCTGAGTTTAAAGCCAAGTGCGACTGGAGAATCAAACTGATTTTTTACCGGATCAAACAGCACACTTTGACCATTTGGTGTGTTAATTACAAAATTAGCGTGGCCAAGCCAGCGCACAGTATAGCCAGTGCTAAGTTGTGGTTTAGTTTGCTGGCCTTGGTACTGGCAGTTTTCGCTGCCGGTTTTGCATAGTAAGTCTGGGTGAGCTGGGTAGCAGTTTTCAGTACAGGTAGTGGGATATGTTTTTTCACCTGTGTATAAATTTTTATAACGGCCGTTCTTATCATTAATAACAACAACTGAGTCAGAGCTGGTAATACGATTAATATTATTAGGTGCACCGCAGGCCGTTAATATACATAAGAGAATTGTTGCGATTAAAAAGCGTTTCATTGTAAATCCCTTTTAGTATTCCCTTTAACATAAAAAAGCCTGCAGCTAAGCAGGCTTTTTAAAGTAACAAATGATTAGCCAGCGCTGTTCATTTGTTCAATAAATTTATTTGAATCGGCAATCGATTTGTTCATGTCGTTCATCAACAATTGAATATCGCGCTTAAGGTTAGTGAATTCACCTTTAATAGCCGATACCGCTTGTGCATTTAAGTTATGCTTTAAGTATAAAACGTTATCATGAAGCGAGGTTAATACTGGCTCCATTTTACTCTCTGCGCTGCGCATTGAGCGTAATAGCTGATCAAATTGACGCTTAGTCGCGGTTAGCTTTTTGCTGCTTTCACGCTTAAGTGACGCGCTTTTGTATTGCTCTAACTCATCGCTCCACTCATCAAATAGCGCTTCTGCCACGTCTTCTACTTTATTGATGTTAGTTGACACTTCGTTAGCGGCATTTAAGCTCGACTCGTAATCGTCATTTAACTGATTATAAGTGTCTTGTAGTTCGCCACCATTAAAATCGATTAGAGTCGTTAAGCGCTCTAGTGCCGATTTAAATTCTTCTTGTGACTCTTGTTGCGAGTCTTTGGTTTCTTCTACGCGGTCAATAAGAATATCGCGTTTGTGAACACCCACTTTTTCCATCGCAGAATAATAAGCTGATTGGCAGCCAGTTAAAGTAAGTGTTACTACAAGCATTGAAACACTGAGTAATGTTTGTTTTTTCATTTGAATTCCTGTTTACGAGCGTTAGTGCTGTAAATTATGGCGCTGATTGTTATTATAATCAAAACTATATAAGCACAAGTCAATTGTATGAATGATAAGCTCTCACATTACAAACAGCAAGTTAAGTCCTTTATACGCCAGCAGCCTGGTTGGTGGATACAATATTTTAATCGTTGTATAGACGATCAGATAACGGTTAATGCAGGTTACCTTGCTTACGTAACCCTTCTTTCTTTAGTGCCATTAATTGCGGTGGGTGTTGCTATATTTTCAGCTTTTCCGGGCTTTGAATCTACTCGCATGGAAATTGAGAGCTTTTTGTTTACCAACTTTGTCCCTACCTCTACCGATGTTATTAGAGAGCATATTAGCTCCTTTGCCGGTAACGCTAATCAAATGACGGCGGTAGGTATTGGCTTTTTAGCTGCAATAGCCTTGCTGTTAATACGTAATGTAGATGCCACACTAAATCGAATTTGGCGAATTAAGAAAAAACGCCCAATGATGATCTCATTTGCTGTGTACTGGATGGTTTTGAGCTTAGGGCCTGTATTACTCGGAGCGAGTATTGGTGTTACCTCTTATATTGTATCTTTGGTATCGTTTGCTGATCAGGGTATTCCTGGGTTTAGCGGGTTTTTGTTAAAGTTATTGCCGTATGGGATTTCGATGGTGGGCTTTATTATGCTCTACACCTTAGTGCCTAATACGCGTGTATCGTTCAGAGCGGCAATACCTGGCGCTTTTTTTGCGGCACTTTTATTTGAGCTGACTAAAAAAGGGTTTGCACTTTATATTAGCCATTTTCCTTCGTACGAAGTTATTTACGGCGCAGTAGCAACCATTCCTATTTTGTTTGTATGGGTGTATTTATCGTGGGTCGTTGTTTTGCTTGGCGCTGAATTTACTGCGTGTATTAGCCCAAATGATATTCCAGAAACACCAGAACTTGAACTAGAAGATGATGAACCAGCAGTAAAGGACACAGTTTAAATGCAAGGTTTAATACAACGCGTAAAGCATGCCAAAGTAGAAATTAACAACCAAGTAGTAGGTGAAATTAGCCAAGGTATATTGTTGTTGCTGGGCGTTGAAAAACACGACGATACGCAAACGGCCGATAAGCTTTTACACAAGGTAAGTAATTATCGTATTTTTACTGACGAAAACGACAAAATGAACTTAAGCCTTAAAGATATTAAAGGTGAGTTACTGGTGGTTTCGCAATTTACGCTAGCGGCTGATACTAAAAAGGGTATGCGCCCTAGCTTTTCATCTGCGGCATCGCCAAGCCAAGCTAATGAGCTTTACGAGTACTTTGTTGCTCAAGCTAAAGAGTTGGGGCTTACAATAGCCACCGGTGAGTTTGGTGCCGATATGCAAGTAAGCTTGTGTAACGATGGGCCCGTTACGTTTAACTTATCTGTTTAAGTTTTTGGTTACCACGACAATATGATTTACATAGCCCGTAATTTTTTGCGGGCTAACATTACAACCAAATACATCGAGTAATAGCTGCTGAAGTTGCTTTAATTGCGACTCATGCTGCGATAAAAAGTTAATAAATAGCACACCGTTGTTATTTAAAGCCGAGTAAATTTTTTTATAAAATGCCTCTTCAAATAAAAATCGAGGTGCATCTATCTGGCTAAACAAATCTAAAATAATCCAATCAATATTTTGCGCACTTTTTAAAATCTGTTGCGCATCGGCGCAAAGCAGTTGCTCATTTTTATTTGACGAAAAAAATTGGGTATAGCAATCAATAATATCGGCGTTTTTTTCAACCGATGTTATTTGTGCTTTAGGGTATTTGTATTGTAAATAATTACGAATTGCTCCGCCGCCGAGGCCTAGTTCTAACACTTTTTGTGGCGGCTTAAGAGCCTGCCAATGCTTACCTAGGCATAATAAATGTGGAAAAAGTAATAAATCCGGGTTATTTAAATCAATAACAGATTGAAGAGTGTCGTTAATCAGTAACCAGCGTAACGGCTCGTGCTCACGTACTTGAATGTGATCGCCACTGCATTTATGCCAATAGATTAACTGACCAATGCTGTGGCTATTTTCAATAAATTGATCGCCCAGCAAACCCGTCAGTGAATTTATATAATTGATTTTTTCCATCATATTCTCAGCATAAACTAGCAACGTTAAAGCGCAATGGCCTTTGCCATTATTTTTTACGTTATTTTACAGCCATCACCAAAGTCGTATTTGCAGTTTTTTTAAGATGGAGTATGGTATTTGCCATAAATAATACCAACGGACTTAATTATTTAAGCTTTTTAGTTTGGTAGATAATCAATACTATTAGTATAGCGCCGTAGCCTTTTTGACTTTTATTTACGGCTTATATAACAACAGGAGTATGTATGTTTCAGGTAAGCACCCCACAAAGTAGCGAAGATTGGCAAGCGTATTACCAATTGCGTTGGCAAGTATTACGCGCGCCTTGGGGCGAGCCTCGTGGCTCTGAACAAGACGATATGGAACAAGACTCTGAGCACCGCTTTATAAAAAATAAAGAAGGCGAAGTGCTAGGTGTAGCACGTTTGCACTTTAACAATCATGAGCAAGCACAAGTGCGCTATATGGCGGTTGCAGAGGGTAATCGTAACCAGCATATTGGTAGTCGCTTACTGCACGAGCTTGAAAAAATTGCATGGGTTCAAAACGCAGGCGAGCTTGTATTGTTTGCACGCGAACGAGCGCTTGAGTTTTATAAACGCCACGGTTACGAATTAAAAGAAAAAGCGCACTTAGCGTATGGCGATGTTCAACACTTTAAAATGGTAAAGCAAAAACCGTCTGAGCCAGGTTGGTTTCGTCACCCTAATTGGACGCAAGTACTACAAAATACGTGGCGTGAGTCTATTCCAATTAGTGACGCGATGGGTATTAAGGTAGAAAGCTATACCGATTGGCAATTTACAACCAGCGCCGACCTAGACGCTAACTTAAACCTACATAACACAATGTTTGCAGGTTCTATTTATAGCTTGGCCACGCTAACAGGTTGGGGCGCTACGTACTTAGCACTTAAAGAAGCTGGGCTTGAAGGTAATATTGTATTAGCCGATGCTAACATTAAGTACTTAAAACCGCTTACTACCGACCCACGTGGTTGTGTTGATATACAAACCTGTAAGGGCAAGTTAAGCGATTTAGAAACCGACGGTAAAGCAAGTTACGTAGTGCCAGTAACTATTTACGATGGTGATAACGTGGTTGCAGAATTTGAAGGGCAGTTTGTAGTAAAAAAATAACTGTTTAGCTGTTCAAAACACAAAAAAGCCAAGCAATGCTTGGCTTTTTTGTGCGTAAAACTTAGGGAAGTATTACAGCAAATCGGTTAATAATATACCGACACCAATACGTTCTACATCCGCATTGTAATCAATTAAGCTTTCGCCATAACCGTTAAAGTATTGTGCATAACCACGAACGCGACCCCATAAAGGAAACGACCAGTCGAGTTGAATTGCACCGCGATTATCTGAATTTAAATTGTTACGCGTCATAAAGCTAAATTCATGGTCATGAAAACGATACGCGCCGCTAAATTCAAAGTAACCCATGTATTTGTATATGTCTGGGTTGTCGTCGCCATTGGCTTCTAAAATATCTTCTTTTTCGTCCTCAGCTATGCGATACCAAGGTTTAAAGCTAAAAACAAAGCCCCTATTTTCCCAAATAAAGTCTGCGTAAATACGGTTCCACGAACGCGAGTTTGGTTGGCTTCGACCGTTTGATTGGTGCGAAATACCTAATGCGATTGCCATTTCGTCGCCCCATAATACGTTTTCTGGGTCGAGGTAATTTATCCAAAATATCTCTGGTTCGTAGTTTGTTTCACGAAATGGAGACGAAATTTCTGAGTTATAAATCTGCCAATATGATTGCAGTGTAAAGCCAAAAAATATGGCTTGGTCTTTATCCGAAAAATCATCGTAAAGAGGCACTTTTATCGATAGCTGATATTTGGCTTCTAGATTGTCGAGCGGTTCGCCGTCGCTATCGTCTGTTAGTGCATCAAAACCATCAAAAGGGCGATCGTTTGGGTGTGATACGTACGAAAGCGGTAAAATATAGTTACGCTTATGTGGCGTAATTACATTTCTATTTTTTTTACCTACTTCTTCACGGGCTTGGCGTTTATCAAGCGCGGTAAGTTGTTTATTTTCTTCAAGAGCTGAACACTTTTTACGAAGGTCGTCTAATGTCTGTTTACCATCTCCGCCAATTACCTCATTTAAAATACACTGTTTTACAAGCTCGATGTCGTTGTCTTGCTCGTTTGTAGCAACTTCTTCTTCTTGTGCGAAGGTAGCGGTACTAATTAAAGCAGAAAGAGTTATCCAGTGGCGCCAGCTCATTGTAATTCCTTGTGAGTTTGGGTTGTTGTATGCGTTAATTTAATTATAACGTCTTTTTACATATGTAACGGTGAACTTTTACTGAATTTGTATTCATAACAAGGTCCATACGTATACAAAGTAAATATAGATCAAAAGAAAAGCGGCCTAAGCCGCTTTTCTAATGCAAATTAACTACTTTAGTTAATTTATACCAATTTTGTTAAAAACATGATCATTCTAGCGTATTAAATAACTCACTAACTACGTTAAAAATTATTTATATAGAACAACTATGTACCATAATTTTAGCCTTGTTATTAAGCTATTTCCTTATCGCTATAATAGATCACTAATTTAATGCAATTGGTATTACTCTCACGCAATGAGAAGGGTGAGCTAAAGCTCAAATATGTTAGTAAAAAACTTATAAAGCTCGGTACCTTGATTAACACTCGCTGAGGCAAAGTGCAAAATAGCAATTGCATCGCAATCAAGAGTAAGTGTTTGCAATGGTTGCTCACTTAAGTAGCGCTCCATGCGTAAAATATTGGCAATAGGCTCACCAGCTTTAATGTGCCCGCCAAGTGGGGCTAAGTATTCAACCATGCCGCCAATAGGGGCGTAATAAGCAAAGTAGTCATCTAAATTACATGCATAACGAGTCATATTGGCTGGCGTATGCGGTGCGTTTTGTAATACGCCTTTGTGATTTAAGTAACTTAAAATGCTGTTTGCATCGTTTAATGCTTCTTTTAAGTCTATTTTTTCTTGGCTGCCTAGCTCTACAGTAAATGCTTCTACAGCTATTGATAATTCGCGACCTTGTCCGCTAAGCGCATCACTTAAATGCCACCATGGGCAAAAGTTAGCTTCATCCATAGCGCCGTCAAAATCACTAGGAATAAGCAATACATGTTCAATATTAAAGTAACGTGCGCTGTCGGTTGCATAGGTTGGGCAGTACAGATGCTTGCTTGAAATAGGGCCTGTGTGTAAATCGAGTACTATATCAGCCTGATGAGCGAGCTTTTGTAAGTTAAGCGCAATGCGTTTACCCGTATTGAGTAAATAAGCAGGGCCGTTAAGTTTGCTGTCTACTTCGTCAATAAGTGCCTGTTTGAAGTTACTTTTTAATGTAGCGTCGTCATACTGAGTATGATTTTGTGCAAACTGTGCCACTAAATTTTTATTGTAGTGATACATGCGATTCCAATTAGTGCCCGTAATCGGATCGAACCTGCCAAGGGTAAACTCGCCAGATTTTTGATTACAGCCAATCGGATTTGCATAAGGTACAAGGGTAATATCGCCATTAAGGTTAAGGTGTTTTAATTGCTCAAGCAGCTGAAAAATAACTGCGTTACCTTGCACTTCAGCGCCATGCATATTGGCCTGAATGTAAACACTTGGCCCTGTGCCATCACCTTTTAAACGATACACAGGAATTGTAAGTGGTAAGCCGTTTGCAACTTCCCCTACTACAATGTTCTCTTGGCTAATGTGTGTTGTATTACTCATACTTGTTACCTTAAATAATGGCTGGCATTTTCGGCTTGGCGAACACAGGTAAGTGTACCGTTTTGCAATGTGTACTCAGCAGCTAGCTCATGGCATAAAAAATACGGCATACTTTCGGTAAAGCCGTAAGCACCGCATTGGCTAAACACTAGCCAGTCGTGCTCATTTAAATCGCTTGGTAAGTTATGTTCACCCAAGCAATCAAGCGCTGTACAAAGTGGGCCATATAAAGTGACCGCTTGAGTTTTAGCATTGGATTCACGCAGTAATGCAGCAGGAAAGTCCTGGCTGGTAACAGCAGGGCGTAATAAGTGATTTATACCGCCGCTTAAAATTACTTGTTCTTGATTGTAGTTTTGTTTGCGCTCTACTACTGGGTTTGCGTAATGACCGCATTCGCCAACGGCATAGCGACCAAGTTCCATCCATAGCTCTTCTACACCCGCATCATTTTTAATTTTAGCGAGCGCAGCAATCAAGTCATCCCAATCAAGTGTTGCTTCGTTTTGTGTATAAGGAATACCTAAACCGCCACCTAAATCTAAAATTTTAAGGCTAATATTTAAATCGCTGGCAAGTTGGCTAAGAGGTGCAATCATTTGTGACCACAAGTCGCTTAGTTTTTGCGTGCTAAGCATGTTGCCCCACTGAAAGATATGCAGGCCGTCAAATTTAAGCGCAGGGTAGTCAGCTACATTGAGTGCTTGCCATTCATTACAACCCAAACCAAACGGCGTAAGGCTGTCGCCGCCCAGTGGGTTTTTTTCACCTTCAGGCCAACGTAATTGTACACGCAGTAATACTTGTAACTGCGTGTTTTGTAGCTGCGCTTGTTGGTTTAACCAACGTACTTGATTGAGGCTTTCTGCTACGAATATACGCACGCCGCGCTCAATAAAGTGTTTTATTTGTTTAGGGCTTTTTGCAGGCCCTGTGTTGAGCACGCGCTGCGAGCTAATACCTTGTGCTAGTACTTGCTCAAGCTCACCTTTACTTGCTACGTCAAAATTAAAGCCAGCACTGTCTAAGCTTTGAATAATTTTAGACAGTGGGTTTGCTTTTACCGCGTACCACAGTTTTACATCGGTTTGCGCAACTAAACGCGCAAGATGCGTGTTTAGTTGATCTAGGTCGTAAACAAAAAAAGGTGTATCAAGTTGTTGTGTAATCGTATTTACAGCGGTTTTGATAGGCGTGCTCAAAAAGCTCATTATCGTAAAACCTCTTCAAGCAATAACGATGCATCGCTTTTCTCGTCGCGGTATTTAACTATTAACGCACACGACATGCTTAGGCCTTGCTCGCGCGCCCATTCGTTTGATGCAGGGCGAGAGCCCGGTATTACAATCGCGTACTCTGGGATTGGCTCGCCTTTATCTAGTTGGCGCTCGTTTACGCAGTCGTATACTGGAATAGTTGCTGATAAACGCACGCCAGGGGCAAGTACTGCGCCTTTTTTAATGACTACGCCTTCAACAATAATACAGCCTGCACCAATAAATGCGTCATCTTCAACCACTACTGGGCTTGCACCAATTGGCTCAAGTACACCACCAAGCTGAACTGCAGCACTTAAATGTACGTTTTTACCTACTTGTGCACAAGAACCCACCAATGCGTGGCTATCTACCATTGTGCCTTCGTCGATATATGCGCCAATGTTTACATACGCTGGTGGCATAATAATCGTGCCTTTAGCAACATAAGCACCACGGCGAACACTTGAGCCACCTGGTACCATACGGACGCCATCATCAGTACTAAATTCTTGCGGAGCTAGGTTATGTTTATCAACAAAGCCGCCTGCAAATTCAGTATTAGTGCCATTTTTAAAGGCTTCTAAAATGCCTTGCTTTACTTCTACGTTAGCTTGCCATTGGCCGCTTTCGTTTTGTGATGCAGCGCGTACTGCGCCCGATTCTAAATTATTTAATAGTTCTAACCAGCTCATTATAAAAACCTGTATTTAATGCCAAGATAAAATGGTGTTGTTTGCAGTTGTAATGCAATCGGTTTGAGTTAACTCAAGATGTGTTAAAGGTGGACGAAGTTGCGGGCTGCTTAAGCGGCCTTGCAAATGCATCAGTACCTTTACGGGAATAGGGTTTGCGACAGCAAATAGGCTATTAATAGCGCTTGACCACTGGGCAAATAAATTAGGGTGTTGACCACTTAAACTGCGCTTAACAAACTCGTGAGTTTGTTCAGGCCATGCGTTTGCAGCTACCGACACCAAACCTTTTGCGCCAGCTTGAGCAAAATAAGGCATTAGCGCATCGTCGCCACTAAAAATAGCTAAATTAGGCGCCGCTTGGCGGTAAGCTTCAAACTGAGCAATACTGCCGCTCGCTTCTTTTAACGCCCATAAATTTTTATTGTTTTGTAAGTTTTGAATTGTTGCCGCTGGGATGCTAACAGCGCTTCGACCGGGTACGTTATAAAGCATACATGGATGAGCGCTTGCATTTAGTAGGCTTTCAAACCAATGAGTTTGACCTATAGCGCCAGGCTTTGCATAAAGCGGTGAGCCAAGTAAAAAGCTATGAATTGGGAGTGTATTACAGTAGTTAACCCACTCAATTTGTTGCTTTAAGTTACTACCGCCCACAGCTACCATGAGTGGTACTGTTGGTTTTAGCTGGCATACGTGCTCAACAATGGCTTGTTGCTCTTTTAGCGTTAGTGCTAAACCTTCGCCCGTACTGCCAAGTAGCAAAATACCGTTATGTGCCGCTTCTTGATCGCTAACCAACTTAGTTAACGTGTTGTAGTCAACATCGCCGTGTTGATCAAATGGCGTTACGAGCGCGGTCCACAATGAGTAGTCGTTTAAATTGAAGTTGTTGATCATCTCTCACGAACTTATAAGTTATTCGAAGAGTTAAAAAGCTTTATGGAAGGAGCCGCATTAACGTCGTTCGAACTAATAATTCGAAGAGCGAATGGGCTTAAAATAATAGGGCGCACGGCCTTAATATTTAAGACCAGAAGCTCTCCACCAAACTAATAAGCTGCTTGTTATAAACAGCTATTGGTGACAGTCGCTAGGGTTCAACCTAGTCGCCCGAAATAAACACTTCGCAAAAGTGATTACTTCTCGGCGTTAATTCCCCTCACGTATGCTCACTGGAGTTTGCGCTCCTAACATACACTACCTGAATAACGCACCTCTTCTAGCCCTTTGCACCTGTTTGTAGAGTAAAAACTTACAAACCGCTGCAATTTAAATAGGGTAATTACGGCGATTAAAGCATTTTAGCCGTCTAGGTGTCAAGCTACTAAATACATATTCATTCATCCATAATGGGAGTGGTTACGTATTGGGTGCTTTTCTCGTACACTAGCAATATAAGTAGTGAGGTATTTAATTAGTATGGAAAAATTTAGCGATATTTATAAGCGAGCGGTAGAGCGAAAAGGCTCTGAAAAGATGCTTAAGTTATTACTTGCAAAACCGCTATCTAAAAAACAACTAAGCACGTTAAGTGACGACGATTGGCTTGAAGAATTTACTCGAAAAGTATTTCAAAGCGGCTTTTATTGGTCAGTAATTAATAATAAGTGGCCGGGCTTTAGAGAGGTTTTTTGGGATTTTAGTGTTGATAAATTATTAATGATGCCACCCGATATGCTGGAACAAAAAGCAACGGATGAGCGAATTGTTCGTAACTATAAAAAAGTAAAAACAATTACCGAAAATGCTTACATGATCCACGAAATAGCACAAGAACATGGCAGTTTTAGTCAGTTTATCGCTAATTGGCCAACAGACGATATTATTGGTTTATGGGCGTATTTAAAAAAGCATGGTTCGCGTTTAGGCGGAAATACAGGGCCTTATGCGCTACGAGCACTTGGTAAAGATACTTTTTTACTATCACGCGATGTAGAGAATTATTTGCGTGCCCATAAAATTATAGACGGCGGCTTACAAACTAAAAAGTCACTAAATGCAGCCCAAGCTTTTTTTAACGAAATGCAAGAGCAAGGTGGCTTAAGTATGCAAGAGTTAAGCTTAATTGTGGCCTATGGTGTAGGTGACAACCGCGTGGGTATAAGTCAGCAATAATAGGAATTACCATGAAATTAGTGCCAAGATACACAGATATTGCGGAAAACTTCGCAATTGAAGATTTTCCTGCAAGTGTTGCCTCCCCTCAGTTATTGCTGTGGAACGAGAGCTTAGCAAAACAGTTTAATATTAATGTCGCTGATGATTTACGTGCTCATACTTTTAGCGGTAATGAAAAGCAGGCGATTCCTGCAGTAGCACTTGGTTACTCTGGGCACCAATTTGGACATTTTTCACCACGTTTAGGTGACGGACGAGCCCACTTATTAGGGGCTATTACTGACAATGAAAACCAGTTATGGGATATTCAATTAAAGGGCTCTGGCGCTACTCCTTATTCAAGAGGGGGTGATGGCCGTTGTGCACTTGGGCCCGCTATTCGTGAATACGTAATGAGCGAAGCAATGCATGCACTAGGCATTAAAACTACCCGATGTTTAGCGGTCGTTGGCAGCGGTGAAACGGTTTATCGTAACCCACCACAAGCAGGCGCAATAGTTACTCGTTTAGCAACTAGTCATATTCGTGTTGGCTCGTTTCAATATTTAGCGACGCAAGGCGATGTTGAAGGGCTTAAAAATTTAGCCGATTTAGCTATAGAGCGACACTACCCAGAAATAACCGATACAGGTTCGCAGCGATATTTAGCATTTTTAGGCGCTGTGATTAAAAACCAAGTTAAGCTAGTTGTGAGCTGGATGCGTGTTGGCTTTATTCACGGAGTAATGAATACAGATAATACGCTAGTTAGCGGAGAGACTATTGATTACGGCCCGTGTGCCATGATGAATAGCTTTGATTTTGATACCGTATTTAGCTCTATAGACAAACAAGGCCGCTATGCATTCGGTAATCAACCTAATATAGCTAACTGGAACTGCGCACGCTTAGCTGAGAGTTTAATACCGCTTATTAGCGATGATGACGAGCAAGCAGTTTTATTAATGACGCCATTTATTAATATTTTTGCTGAGCAGTTTAATACTGAGTTTACGGCTATGTGGGCACAAAAACTGGGTTTAAATGAATCTAGCGATAGTAGCGGCGAGTTAATAGCAGAGTTGTTAACGCTATTAAAAGATAATCAGCTCGACTACACCAATACCTTTGATGCGCTTACTGAATCCTTAAAAGGAGAAAAAAGCGTACCTGAGTCGCTAATTGAATGGAGAGCTAAGTGGGTAAGTTTAACTGACGATAATAGTTATGAAGTAATGAGAGCTGCAAATCCTCGTGTAATACCGCGTAATCATGTGATCGAAGAAATAATTGCACAATATAACGCTACAGGGTCTAGTGAGTTGCTACATCGCTTTATAAAAATAGCCGGCAATCCATATTCTAACAGTGAAGAGTTATCAGAGTTTTGCTCTCCACCGACGAATGATAATGACTACCAGACTTTTTGTGGTACTTAATACTTAACTTTAAATATAACCACATGATTAAAAAGAGTCATTTTTTAATCAAACATGCGCATATACCTAGGGGAATGCTAATTCTGGTGGTATTATGCGCACAATTAAAACCAAGCAATATTTCTTTGCATTTATAAGTGCATTTAATTTAATTGCTCTTACATTCCTTGCTAAGTACTAATTTACAAAAAACTACTATATTTATTTTTCAATAAAGTTTTAATTTCGCCTATAGTAAGTGGATGTGTGTTGCGACAAGGCATAGAAAAAAGTAATAAACTTTATTTTTCGTTAAGTATTGATTAACAAAGGCTCAGTTAGTCTATATAAAACTGATTGAGCTAGTATCGATTAGCTACAATTTAAAATTGTTCAAATGGGAAGAAAACAATGAAATTAAAATCACTTACAATTGCAATCGCGTTGGCTGCAACTAGCGCATCTACATTCGCTGCTGATAAAGAAGAAGGTTTCTACATTGGCGCATTTGGTGACTACTATGACGCATCTTGGAAAAACATGCGTGATCAAGCCGGTCTTGACGTAAACGAATCAACTGGCTGGGGTGTTGAAGCTGGTTACCGTTTCAGTGATTACTGGAGCGCACGTCTTGAATATGCAGACATGGATTTTAATGCTTTTGATAAAGTTGCTGGCAACCGTAACAATATTGATGGCGAGCGTTACGGTATTGATGCTCTTTACCATTTAGACGGCGGTCCTTTCTATGGTCTTTTCGGTATTAAAGAAATTGACGTAGTTGATGACAACACATTCTTAAATGCAGGTGTTGGTTACCAGCATTTCATTACAGATGGCTTATTTGTAAATGCTGAAACAGCTGTATACCAAGGCCTTGACCGTGGTTATACAGATGTTGGCGCTAAAATTGGTATTAACTACTTATTTGGCCAAAACTCTGCACCGGTTGAGCAAGTTAAACCTGCTCCTGAAGTTGTTGAAGTAGCTGTAGCCCCTGCAGACAGCGATAACGATAATATTGCTGATACAGATGATAAGTGTGCTAACACACCTATGACTGATGCTGTAGATGGTACTGGTTGTACTTTATATGAAGATAAAGAAGTAACAGTAAGCTTATTAGTGACTTTCCCTAACAATGCTTCAGCAGTATCTACTCAATATTTAGATGATATTGAAAAAGTATCTGCATTCTTAAAAGAGTACCCAGATACAACAGTATTATTAGAAGGTCACACTTCTGCTGTAGGTAAAGCAACTTACAACAAATGGTTATCTAAAAAACGTGCTGATGCTGTAGCTAAGCAACTTGTTGCTGATGGTATTGCTGAAGACCGTATTACTACAGTTGGTTTAGGTGAAGAGCGTCTTAAAAATGATGCAAACACTAAAGCTGCAAACGCAGAAAACCGTCGTGTAGAAGCGCATATCAAAACTATCAAAAACGTTAAAGTTTTACGTTAATTAAATAGTTTGTAATAAAAACCCAGCCAAGTGCTGGGTTTTTTTATGCCTGTAATAAATTAATATTAGTTAATGGTAATGATTCTTACTTAATAAGTATTCATGAAAATAGTTTTTACCACAACCACTATTCATAGTATTTATAATCGGTATAATCAGTTGCGCAACTGGATGGATTTTCATCTATCCATAAAAGCTTTATAATTACGCGTTAGAATACTATAAGTATTGGGTAACTTATTTGCGCCCAAAGCGCTACCGGATACTTTCACGTCACCAAGAGGGCAATATTGTGCTACAAGAATATCGTAAACACGTAGAAGAACGTGCCGCGTTAGGTATCGTACCAGCGCCATTAGATGCTCAGCAAACTGCTGATCTTATTGAATTAATAAAAAACCCACCTGCAGGTGAAGAAGAATTCATTTTAGATTTGTTCATTCAGCGTATACCAGCTGGTGTTGATGATGCTGCTTATATTAAAGCGGGATTTTTAGCAGCTGTAGCTAAAGGTGAAGCTAATTCTCCACTTGTTTCTAAAGAAAAAGCGGCAGAATTATTAGGTACAATGCTGGGCGGTTACAATATCGCGCCAATGATTGACCTACTTGATGACGAAACACTTGCACCAATCGTAGTTAAAGGCCTTTCAAATACATTACTTATGTTTGATGCGTTCTACGATGTTGAAGAAAAAGCAAAAGCGGGTAATACATTCGCTAAGCAAATTATTGAGTCTTGGGCAAATGCAGAATGGTTTACTAATAAGCCAGCTGTTGCTGAAAAGATCTCAGTTACTGTATTTAAAGTAACTGGCGAGACAAATACTGATGACTTATCACCAGCACCAGATGCATGGTCTCGTCCAGATATCCCACTTCATGCTTTAGCAATGCTAAAAATTGAACGTGATGGAATTACACCAGACAAGCCAGGCGAAGTAGGTCCAATCTCTCAGCTTGAAGAATTAAAAACTAAAGGCTTACCACTTGCATATGTAGGTGATGTTGTTGGTACTGGTTCTTCTCGTAAGTCTGCAACTAACTCTGTACTTTGGTTCATGGGCGATGATATCCCATTCGTACCAAACAAGCGTGTTGGCGGTGTATGTCTAGGTAATAAAATTGCTCCAATCTTCTTTAATACAATGGAAGATTCAGGTGCATTACCAATCGAATTAAATGTTGATGAGCTTAACATGGGTGAGCAAATCGATATTTACCCGTACGAAGGTGTTGTTAAGAGCCACGGTACTGACAAAGTAATCTCAACTTTTGAACTTAAATCTGATGTAATTTTAGATGAAGTTCGTGCTGGTGGTCGTATACCACTTATCATTGGTCGTGGTTTAACTGATAAAGCACGTACATCACTTGGCCTAGGTCCAACTGATGTATTTAAAGTACCAACAGTGACAGAAGTTTCTGAAAAAGGCTTCACGCTAGCGCAAAAAATGGTTGGTAAAGCGTGTAACGTTCCAGGTATTCGCCCAGGCCAATACTGTGAACCTAAAATGACAACTGTTGGCTCGCAAGATACAACAGGTCCTATGACACGTGACGAACTTAAAGACTTAGCATGTTTAGGTTTTTCTGCAGATTTAACAATGCAGTCTTTCTGTCATACGTCGGCTTACCCTAAACCAATCGATGTAAACACTCACCATACGCTTCCTGATTTCATCATGAACCGTGGCGGTGTGTCACTTCGCCCAGGTGATGGTGTAATTCACTCATGGTTAAACCGTATGTTATTACCAGATACTGTAGGTACTGGTGGTGATTCACATACACGTTTCCCATTAGGTATTTCATTCCCAGCAGGTTCGGGTGCAGTAGCATTCGCAGCAGCTACAGGTGTTATGCCTCTTGATATGCCTGAGTCAATTTTGGTTCGCTTTAAAGGTGAAATGCAACCAGGTATCACTTTACGTGACCTTGTACATGCAATCCCTTACTTCGGTATTAAAGAAGGTTTATTAACAGTTGAGAAAAAAGGTAAAATTAACGAATTCTCTGGTCGTGTACTAGAAATTGAAGGCGTTGAACACCTAACTGTTGAGCAAGCGTTCGAACTATCAGATGCATCTGCAGAGCGTTCTGCAGCAGGTTGTGCGGTTAAACTTTCTAAAGAGTCTATCGCAGAATACCTAGAATCAAACATTGTTATGCTTAAATGGATGATCTCTGAAGGTTACGGCGATGTACGTACTATTGAGCGTCGTATTACTGCAATGCAAGATTGGTTAGCTAACCCAGAACTAATGGAAGCTGACGCTGATGCAGAGTACAAACATGTACTTGAAATCGATTTAGCAGACATTAAAGAGCCAATCCTTTGTGCTCCAAATGATCCAGATGATGCACGTTTATTATCTGATGTTACTGGCGAGAAAATCGACGAAGTATTCATCGGTTCTTGTATGACTAACATCGGTCACTTCCGCGCAGCAGGTAAGTTACTAGATGGCTTTAAAGGTCGTATCCCAACTCAGCTTTGGGTTGCCCCGCCAACTAAGATGGATAAAGATCAGCTTACAGACGAAGGTTACTACGGTATCTTTGGTCGTGTAGGTGCACGTATCGAAACTCCAGGTTGTTCACTATGTATGGGTAACCAAGCACGCGTTGCAGACAAAGCAACGGTTGTGTCTACCTCTACACGTAACTTCCCTAACCGTTTAGGTAATGGCGCGAACGTATTCTTAGCTTCAGCAGAACTTGCTGCAGTAGCGGCTATTTTAGGTAAACTACCTACTCCAGCTGAGTACCAAGAATACGCAGCGAAGATTAATGCAACGGCTGCAGATACTTACCGTTACTTAAACTTCCACCGTATGCCTGCTTACACTAAAAAAGCAGACAACGTGATTATTCAACAAGCTGTATAACTTTTAGAGTTTGTTTAAAAACCCGCTTCGGCGGGTTTTTTATTGGCTAAAACAAATATTAGATAGTTCATGCTATTTTTTTTATATTATTGTATTAACTCTAGTCTTAAATTGCTTTTAAAGTAATTAATCGCGCAAAAATTCCTATCAAAATGCATTAAAATCCTTATCAATATTCTCATTATTTTAGGCGAGATTTTATGACAGCATTAAACAACCAGAATTTATTGCAACTACGTTTTGTTAACCAAGCAAATATTGATTTGGTTAAACCTTCTTTTGATAACCTTCCTGCAAACCTTTATGCAGATGGTGCCTTTCGTAAACGTCGTTATTCAGTAGTAAAAATGCAAAATGGTGAAATAAAGCTACAGCAAGCCAAAGCATTTGTTCAAGATGATTCAATTAATACTTTTCAAGGTAATGTAGAGCGTACTTACGAAAATTTAGAGCAAAGTTTACTTGAGTCAGAGGGCATGAAAAGCATTGTAAATGAGTTTCGCCAACTTACCGGTATTGATGAGCAGCGTGATATTGAAATTCATCAGTTCCGTATGCTTGCCATCGATAGCGATACACCTGCAGCGCCAGAAGGCGTGCATCAAGATGGTTTTGACCATGTATGTATATGCGGTGTTTCTCACGAGAACTTAGAAGGTGGCGAACTGCTTGTATACGAAAACAAGCAAGCTGAGCCTTGTTTTAAAATGGAAATAAAAGACGGCATGTTTGCATTAATAAACGACCGTCAAGTGTGGCATAACGCAACACCTATGAACAAAATTGATGCTAGCAAACCAGGTTACCTGGATTGTTTTGTATTAACGTCTTAAGGAAGTTAGGCATGAACATAACGCAATTACGTGAGCAGTTTCCAGCATTAATGCAGAACGTTGATGGTAAATCGCCAATATTTTTAGACGGACCAGGTGGCTCGCAGGTACCAACATCGGTGTTTACTGCGATGACAGCTTATTTAGGTCATTATAATTCGAACTTAGGTGGCGCGTTTTTTTCAAGTGATAAAACGGTTGAGTTGATGGCGAATGCGCGCCAAGCCGCCGCTGACTTACTTAATGCACCTAGCTCACAACAAATTGTGTTTGGTCCAAACATGACCAGCCTTACGTTTAGTTTTAGCCGTGCAATTTCACGCGACTGGCAGGCTGGCGATGAAATAGTTGTAACCAATGCCGATCACTTCTCGAATGTATCGTCGTGGCAACAAGCTGCAGAAGATAAAGACGTTAAAGTTAATACGGCTTTAATTAACGAAGCTGATTGCAGCTTAGATATGGCGCAATTTGAAAGCTTATTAAACAGCAACACTAAGCTTGTAGCGGTCACTTACGCTTCAAATACCACAGGTTCAATTAATAATATTAAACGTATTGTTGAGCTTGCTCACGCTGTAGGTGCACTTGTTTATGTTGATGCCGTACATTATGCACCGCACGAACTTGTTGACGTGCAAGCACTTGATTGCGACTTCTTAGCGTGCTCTGCGTATAAGTTTTTTGGCCCGCATTTAGGTATGGTTTACGGTAAAAAAGAACATTTAGACGGGTTTACGCCTTACAAGGTTGAGCCAGCTAAAGACGTAGCACCAGGTCGCTGGGAAACCGGCACGCAAAGCTTTGAAGCAATGGCTGGTTTTATCGCAGCTGTTGATTACATTGCGGCGATTAGCGAACTTGACGATAGCCATTCACGCCGCGAAAAGTTAAGCGTTGCTTTTGCTAAAACTAAGCAGCACGAAATGGCGCTTAGCGAACACTTTTTAACGCGCTTAGTTAATTATCCACGTATTAAGTTATTTGGTATTGATGATTTTGATCGCCTTAATGAGCGTACACCTACTTTTGCTTTAATTTTTGAAGGGCTTGAGCCACGCGCCGTTTCAGAATTTCTAGGTAAGCAGCATATTTGTGTGTGGGATGGTAATTTTTACGCGCAAGGGTTGTGCAAGCAATTAGATGTGCTTGATAAAGGCGGCGTAGTGCGCATTGGTTGTATGCACTACAACACCATTGAAGAGCTAGATCAGTTGTTTAATTTATTTGATGAACTGCTCGGTTAAATAATACTGATTTTGGTGCGCTAACTCTTAGGCGCACCATATATTTGTTCTGCACGGTTAAACAATACCCACGAGGTTAAAACATACTTATCGTTTGATACTGGCTTATTGCCTCTATGAGTATGTGTAAAGTAGCCAGGTGCTATTACCATAGTGCCTTTTTGAGGGGCGATTTTACGGTTTTGATAATAAAACTCTGTTTCACCACCTTCTTCTACATCGTTTAAGTAAAACATAAATAACAACACGCGATGCAAAGCTTCATTGTGCTGTAGCTGCGGATAAACTTCACTGTGCCAGTAAGGGTAGCCACCTTTGTTTACTTCGTATTTTTGCGCTTGAATGTTACCGAGTCTAAAAATTTGCTGAACTAAAACGGGTAATTGCGGTTTACCCACTTCTTCAAAATTCTCTTGGGTTAAATCGACTACTTCGCCTGTTTTTGGATGATAAACCTTTAAGCCAAATGCCCCAATCATCATAAAAATATGCTCTTCAACATACTTAAAAACATGCTGTGCAGTCGTTTGTTGTATATGTTTTAATTGTTGTGCATATTCGGGGTGATTATTTAAGTGTAGGTCGTGGCTGTCTTTTTTCTTTAAGTCGACACCGCCCGATGTTACCCCTTGTCTTACATGCGGGCTTTGCGCGAATGTGGAAATAAATTCATCGCAAAACTCATCGCTTAATGCGTTATTAATAACGCGTATAAAGTCCGTCATGGTTTACCTTTATATAATTATTATTGGATTTTTATGTTTATTGAAAAAGTGATGCCGCGCTTTAGCGAAACAGATGCACTCGGACACATCAACAATACCGTACTCCCTGTATGGTTTGAAGTCGCGCGTGGACCTATTTTTAAGTTTTTTACACCGGACTTAAATCCACATGATTGGAAATTGATTATCGCCAAAGTTGAAGTGTCGTTTGTGGGCGAATTATTTTATGGCCACGAAGTGACCGTAAAAACCTCTGTAGAGCATATAGGCACTAGCTCTTTTACACTTAGGCAAGAAGCATGGCAACACGATAAATGCTGCGCAATAGGAAAAGCTGTGATGGTGAGGTACGATTTTATTGCTAAATCAAAGCAAGCGCTTAGCATTGACGAAAAAGCGGCGCTTAACGAGCATATTTACCAAGGGAGTTAACCTTACAAAGCTTATATTTTATATAAGCTCATGCTGAGCTGGATTAGTGTAAATAAATAATGGCAGCTGTAATACCTATCCTCAATAATACTTAATCAATTTGAGGAATTAAATCTGACGATAACTGCGTTAAAAATTTCTGATATAGAACAACTAAATAACGAAATTTTTGCCTTGTTATCAACACGATTTTCTTTCCTCAAAATAGATCACTTAATTAAGTGAAGAGGTATAAATTTTTGTCGAGAAATTTTAACGTATTTAGATTGAGTTGCAGGCTCCAATTATATACTATTTATATTATATATTGTTGCGCCGTTATAACAGGAAATGTTAATTCGGTAATTTGATTGGAGTATGCGTGTGACATCTATTGCCAGTAACCAGCCTTTACAAGTTATTCAGCTCAGTGATGGTGAGAATTTAACAGCTGAAATTTTACCGTTTGGCGCAATAATAAAAAGCATTAAATTTAAAAAACAAGAAATGACGCTTAGCGTCGATGACCCTAAATACTATCTTGAAAACCCATTTTACTTAGGCGCTACAGTAGGTCGATACGCTAATCGTATTGCAAAGGGGCGTTTTAGCTTATCTGGTACGCAGTATCAATTAGAGGCAAATAACGGTCCTAATAGCCTACATGGCGGTGTTAAAGGTTTTAATAAAGTACTTTGGCAAGTAACCAAACAAACTGAAAGTGAAGTTGAGCTTTATTATTGCTCGCCCGACGGCGAACAAGGTTTCCCCGGTGAGTTGCAGGTTTGGCAAACTATTAGCGCTAAAAACGGCGAGCTTACTCTGCACTTTAAAGCGCTAACCAATAAAGAAACGCTCGTTAACTTTACTAACCATTGCTACTTTAATCTTGATGGCAGTGAATCAATTAATGAGCATCTTGTTCAAATTAATACCGATCGTTACCTTCCTATTGATACAACTAGTATTCCACTTAATGAAGCCGCTTTAGTTTGCGGTACCTGCTTTGACTTTACTAAGCCAGCTCAAGTTGGTGAGGCCTTAAGCGCCGTTCATCCTCAGCTAGAAGCTGGAAATGGCTTTGATCACTGCTATATTTTTAATGATGACAGCAGTTTAAAGACGATGGCTACATTAACTTCGCCACACACGAACGTTAGTTTAACCCTTAAAAGTACGCAGCCAGGCATGCAGCTTTATACCGCAAACTTTGTTGGTTCGCCTTTTAAAGCACGGCAAGCTTTGTGTTTTGAAGCGCAAAATTGGCCAGATGCGCCAAATCGTGAAAATTTTCCAAAGGCTAATTTATTGCCAGCAGAGAAATACGAACAGGTTATTATTTACGCTTTTTCTGAGTGAATACAGTTCTTTAATGTTAATTAAAAGAAAACCAAAAGAAAATATACGGTAATTGAATGCTATCCATAATTAAGGAAAAGGTTGCACTTTTTGCCGGTTTAAAGTATTTATAATATAAATAGTATTTGAAACTATACGCACTACCACAACGACACAACGACTACACACAATCAGGAGTTTTTAAAAAATGATAATTAACAATAAGTTATCGTTCAACAAGAAAACCGCGCTCAGTATTGCTATCACTGGTATATTGGCAAGCGGAAGCGTTGCAGCTCAAGGCGCTGAAGGCAATACGCCTACAGTAGTAAATGAAGATGTTGAAGTTATCGCAGTAACGGGTATCCGCAGCAGCTTACGTTCATCAATGTTAGATAAAAAAGCATCTAATGTTGTTACAGACGGGATTAAAGCAGAAGATCTTGGTAAATTTCCTGATTTAAACGTAGCAGAGTCTCTGCAACGTATTACAGGTGTAGCAATTGACCGCAGTGGTGGTGAAGGCCAAGCGGTAACTATTCGTGGTTTTGGTCCACAATTTAATACTGTACTTGTTAATGGTCGTCAAATTGCGACAGACAGTGCAGGTCGTGAATTTAATTTTGATGTATTAGCGGCGGATCAAATCACCGGTGCTGATATTTATAAAAGTAATACAGCAACGCTTCAAGAAGGCGGCATTGGTGGTACGGTTAACGTAACTACAGCACGCCCTTTTGATTTTGGTGGTTTACATATTTTAGGTTCAGTTAAAGGTATGTACGAAAGCCTTTCTGAAGAAGTATCTCCATCAACATCATTTTTAATAAGTAATACGTTTAACGATGACAAGCTAGGTGTGCTTTTTGCCATCACTAATCAGCAACGTAAACTTCAAAACAACCAAATTTTAACGGCAGGTTGGCGCGGTGGCCAAACAATATCTAACCCAACTGATGGTGTATTGTTTGAAAATGCCTACATTCCACGTAACTGGGACCAAGTAGTTGATGAGCAAGACCGTGAACGTACAAACGCAAGTTTAGTACTTCAATATGCACCATCTGACGATGTTACGATTACGGTTGATGGGATGATTTCAAAATTTGAAGTTGATTCGTCAGTGCGTGATTTAGCATCTTGGTTCGAACCAGATCGTGTAGGCAGCGCAACAATTGATGCTGAAACGGGTACGCTTTTAACTTTCTCTCAAGAAGTTGGCTTAGGCGCGCCAAGTGGCGACCCTGCAAGTGACTTTGTATCGCATACACGTAACTCACGTGATGTAACTAATAAAGCATTTGGTATTAATGTTGACTGGCAAGTAAACGAGTCACTAAAAGCAAAATTTGATGTATCTCGCTCAACAGCTGAAAACGACCGTGCAGGTAATGATCGTTTTAACGTAGTGGGTATTATTAACAGCTATACTTTTGACGGTACAGGCAGCATTCCTACCGTACAGCATGATGGCTTTGAAAATGGCTCATTGCCAGATCCAAGCCTAGCGCGTCTTCACTACAACGAAATTGGTAACCAATTTACTGATGAAGATGAAATCACTGAAGTAAAAGCCGATTTTGAATACGTGCCAGATAAAGGCCCAGTAGAGCGTATTAACTTTGGTGCTTATCGTCAAGAGCGTGAAAAATCTAGCTTCCAAATTTTTGGTAGCCAATGTCAATTTTGTGGTTACGGTACACAAGCACCGCTTGATGAAATTGATTTTGAAGCATACACAGCGAGTAATTACTTCCCTGGTTTAATCGATACATTTTATAGCTACGATGGCGATAAAATGCTTGATTACTTAGCCGATCAAGGTTTTCCAGTAGAGCCAACGCTACAAAATAACCGTTACACAATTAACGAAGACATCACTAGTTTATACATGGACTTTACGCTTGGTTTTGACCTAGCTGATATGCCGGTAACCGTTAATATGGGTGCTCGTTACTCTGAAACCGATATTGAAGTTGCGGCAATACAAAGCTTTATTAGCGATGTAGTTCCAACTTCAGATGCGACATTGTTTGCTAACGTATTTGGCCCTGCGACTAATATTGAACAAGGTACTAGCTACTCAAACTTACTACCGTCTTTCAACGTTAAGCTTGAGCTACAAGATAATATGATTTTACGTTTTGCCGCGTACGATAGTATTACTCGTCCAACTATGTCTCAGTTATCTCCTGCGACAAACTTTAACGAACCACGTCGTCAAAACTTAACGGCAAGTGGTGGTAATCCAGCACTTAAACCATTCCAATCAGAAAACTGGGATATCTCTTACGAGTGGTACTACAACGATGCTAACTTATTTAGCTTTGCAGTATTTAGTAAAGAAGTTGACGACTTTATTGTTACGTTAACGGGTGCAGAAACATACGAAATGTCTGACCGTTCAGGTCCTGATTTTGCGTGTACTACATGTACAGACCAAACAGATGACGAACTTATTGGTAGCTCAGAAGTTTACACTGTAAGCCGTCCTCAAAATGGTGAGTCTGCAACCGTAACAGGCTTCGAAGTGGGTGTTACTCACATGTTTGAAAATGGCTTTGGCTTTATTGCCAATGCGACTGTTGTGAATAGCGATATTAGTGTAGGTGATGATACAACTCAAACATTTGCACTTGAAGGTTTGGGCGATTCACAAAACTTAGTATTGTTTTATGAGCAAGACAACTGGCAAGCACGTGTTGCATTTAACAACCGTGAAGGCTTTTTACGCTTAGTTGATAACGGCTTCAATGGTGAACCAGTGAACGTAGAAACGTACGGCCAGTGGGATATTAGTGCAAGCTACGATATTAACGAAAACTTCACTATTTTTGCAGAAGGCATCAATATCACTGAAGAAGAGTTAGTACAAACGGGTCGTTTTGCTAACCAAATCTATTCAGTGGAAGATAATGGCTCACGTTACGCGTTTGGTATTCGCGGATCGTTTTAATTAATGTTTGAGGCGAACTTCTCGCCTCTTGTTTCATTGCAGTACATTAGTGCTAATACCAATTAGGTTAATTTAACAGTAATGTATATTAGTTAACCTAATTGGCTAAAATGAAGCCACATTAAATCCAAATGCCCTACCGGGCATTTGTTGTATAAAACGTTATCAAAGATACTCAAAGAGTAGTCCATTATGAATAAAACAATAAAAACAATCGCAGTAATTGGTGGCGGCACAGCAGGATGGTTGAGCGCTGCAATTATAGCTTCGTATCACCAAGGTAAAAATGGTGATGGCTTAAAAGTGATGTTGGTTGAATCGTCAGATATTCCAACAATTGGTGTAGGTGAAGGTACCTGGCCCACTATGAAAAACACACTTCAGCAAATAGGTTTGCGTGAAGTTGATGTATTTAAAGCCTGTAACGCTACCTTTAAGCAAGGTGGTAAATTTGTAAATTGGACGCACGGCAACAACGACTTTTACTACCATCCATTTACTGTACCGCTAGGCTACGGCCGCATAGATTTAGCCCCTTATTTAGATAATGTTGAAGACTTTGCACAGCAAACTAATTTTCAACATGATATTTGCGAAGCAAGCTTAGCCCCAAGAGGTATAGCGCAAGGTGAATATCAAGGTAACTGTAATTACGCTTATCACTTAGATGCCGGCGCTTTTGCAGAAATGCTTAAACAACATTGTAAAAGTAAGCTTGGTGTAGAGCATATTATTGGTACTGTTGATCAGGTAAAACTTGATGACGATGGTGCAATAAATGAGCTTACTCTAAAAGATCAAACCCGCATTATAAGCGCCGATTTATTTATAGACTGTACTGGTTTTTCATCATTGTTATTAGGCCAAGCGCTCAACGTACCGTTTAAAAAAATGGACCACGTGCTATTTAACGACAGCGCACTGGCGATGCAAGTCCCTTACGATGAAAACGATGACTCCTTAGCCAGCCATACCATAGCAACAGCGCAAAACGCTGGATGGATTTGGGATATAGGTTTAACGCATCGCCGTGGTGTAGGGCATGTATATTCAAGCAAATTTTTATCAGACGATGAAGCAGAGCAAAACTTACGAAACTATTTAGGCGATGCAGCAAACGGTTTAACTGCCCGTAAAATTAGCTTTGAGTCGGGCTACCGTGAGAAGTTTTGGCATAAAAACTGTGTTGCAGTGGGTATGTCAGCAGGGTTTGTAGAGCCGCTTGAAGCAACCGCTATTATGCTTGTTGAAATTTCAGCACGCTTTGTAGCAGAGCACATGCCAGCAGATACACAAGTAATGCCTATAGTAGCTAAACGCTTTAACGAGCAGATGGATTACCGCTGGCAGCGTATTATCGACTTTTTAAAGCTGCATTACATGCTAACCAAGCGCCCAGAACCTTACTGGCAAGCACATGTACAGCCCAATACTATTCCACAAACCCTGCAAGAAGATTTACTGCTTTGGGGAAGCCGTGGCCCGCTTATTCAAGATTTTCATGGCGCACTAGAGTTATTCCCAGCCGCCAGCTACCAGTACGTTTTATATGGTATGGGCTTCAAACCAGACTTTACTAAACAGGCTTATTTGTATTCACAAGACGCGCAAGCCAAACAAATAATTGAACGTAACAGCCAGCTTACACAGCAGATGTTGCAAACTTTGCCGCCACACCGCGCTTATATTGAGCAGTGGTTAGCGGCTAACCCAGTTTAAGGATGTGTAACTATGGCTATTAGTGAACTAGTAAACACCAAACACCAAACATTAAAAATTAACCCTAATGCAGGTGTTGAATATGCAAAAACGCAGCATTTAGTTAATTTAAGAGCTAACGAAGTGGCAAAAGCTGCATGCGACTTACCTATATTTTTAGCGCGAAATGCGCAAAACGGCAGTTATACCGTATCGGGTTTAACAAGCTTTAGTGCTGGGCAAAGTTTATTGGTTAATAACAACCAGTGGCAGGCGCTTTACACACCGGTATGTATACAAACTCACCCTCTTTATTTAATGACCCGTGAAGCAAATAGCAGCGACTACTTTATTGCGATTGATGATCAAAGCTCAGCCGTAAATACGCAGCAAGGCGAGGCACTATTTGATGCTAAAGGTAATCCAAGCTTATTTTTAAATTCACAGCAAAAGCTACTTGAGAGCGATTTAAAAAATGATTATCAAACGTATCAATTTACCCAGGAAGTAGCGCGCTTAGGGCTTATTAAAAACATAGATATTGTATTGCAGTTTGAACAAGGCGAAACCCAAACTATTCAAGGTTTGAGCACCGTTGATGAAGACAAACTGCAAACTTTAGATAGCGATACCGTTGCAAACTTACACAAGCAAGGTTACCTAAGTGTGCTTAACAGTATGCTTATTTCACTGTTTCAGTTAAATGCATTGGTAAAGCTGCACAACCAACGTCCCGAACTTATGCCTTTAAAGCAAATTAAGTTAGAACTAAGTCGAGATGCGCACGCGCTGTAGCGTGCACTTTTTTATTACACAGACATTGCGCGTAACGCGTAGGAGACACACACATGTCAGATAACATTTTACAGCTGGTGGTTTTTGTTTTTGTCACCGCTTTAATTGGTGGCCTTACTTATTGGAAATGCCGAGGCCAAAATCGCAATAACGGACAAAGCCAAACCAAAGAGTATTTTTTAGCGGGCGGTGGCCTTACTTGGATGTTTGTTGCAGGTTCAATCACATTAACTAATTTAAGTACTGATCAGCTTGTAGGTATGAATGGTAACCAAATGGCTTTACTGGTTTGGTGGGAGCTTGCAGCAATTATAGGTTTGATTATTTTAGCCAAAGTGTTCATTCCTGTTTATTACAAATACAACTGTACAACTACCACAGAGCTTTTAGAAAAGCGTTATAACAACAAACATATTCGCGCTGTTATTGGTGGTTTATTCTTTTTAGGTAATGCACTTATTTATATGCCAGCGGTTATTTATTCTGGCGCGCTATTTATGCAAACCATGTTTAAGGTTGATATTCCGCTAATGTATATCGCCACCGCATTTGCCATTATTGGTGCTGTTTATGCGTTTTTTGGCGGCCTGCGAGCAGTTGCTGTATCGGATACCTACAATGGCATACTTGTACTAGGCATGGCTGTTTTAGTCGTGTTTTTAGCACTTAATGCGATTGATTATGACTTTACGGGTATTCCTGAGGAGCGCTTAACACTCATCGGCGATGCTGATTCACCTATTCCATGGCCAACACTTTTAACCGGTATGATCTTTATTCAAATGTATTACTGGGGTACTAACCAAACAATTACGCAACGAGCCATGGCTGCTCCTAATGTTAAAGAAGCGCAAAAAGGTATATTTGCCGCAGCGGGAATTCGTTTTTTAATCGTCCCTGCCATTGTGGTATTACCGGGTATCATTTCGTTTAAACTTTACGGCGATATTGGCGACGCTGCTTATGGTCGAATTGTAGGTGATGTAATGCCAGCATGGTTAACCGGTGTGTTTGCAGCGGCAATGGCAGCCGCTGTACTCTCTACTTACAACAGCTTATTAAATTCAGCTACAGCACTATACGTGTGTGACATTCACGAAGCTTACTTTAATAAAGAGCCAAGTGTTGTAAAGCTAAGCGGTTACGTAACATTGCTACTAACAAGCTTAACACTGGTACTTGTACCAATTTACCAGCAAGCAGACAGTATTATTAACTTGCTACAGCAATTAAACGGCTTATTAAGTATGCCTATATTCTCAATTTTTGTAGTGGGCTTATTATTTAAAAATGTTGATGCACGTGCAGGTATTGCAGCAGTAATTTTAGGTGTTGTAATGTACGGCATGCTTACGTTTGCAAACTCACCACTACATACTGACATTCATTACATTCATTTAATGCCAATTACACTGATTGTATGTGTAGCTTTTGCATTGATAGTAAATAAAGTGGTATTTGGTTTGAATGCGCAGTGGGCAGGTAAAACACCGGCACTTGATGACGCAGGACAAGTACAAGTACAAAAATAGATTGTAAATAGTTTAAGCTGACAAAATCGGTCATGGGGCAACTCTGGCCGATTTTTTATATATATTAAAAGCAATAACAGAATTTTAAAGTAAAGGTTAGTTTAATAACTTTTATTACAGTGGTACTTCCAGTGAGTTTATCTGACTATTTGCGATGTAAAGACTATCAAAACCTAATTTGTATGATATATACTATTATTATTGAGTGTCACCATCTGATAGATTGTGGCTCAAGCAAAGAGATACATTTAGTAAATAGTGTAGCTTACTAATTTTCGTTATATTTATAACTCACACAATGAACAAGAGGATAGGAAAATCATGGCCGACACTAAATCATTTTATCGATTAGACAGTGTAAACAGCACCGTTATTTTCGACTGCCAGAGCAAAACACCGGCGTTACTGTACTTTGGTAAACGCCTATCTGAGCAAACAACAGAAACAATGCTTACTCAGCTTGCTACCCGTCAAGAGGTAAAATGTGCCGTGGTTGAAGAAGCGCCTATTTCTCTATCTCCTTTATTAGGCGAAGGCTTTACTGGCGCGCCAGGGCTTGAGCTAGTAAATGATTCAATCGCATGGTCAGTTGGGCCAGAGCTTCAAGAAGTGCGTCAGCCTTCAAGTGCGACTGTTGAGTTTGTAAGTGTAGATAAGCTTCGTGGTATTGAAGTCGTGCACAGCATTACGCTTGACAACAACAGTGACGTACTAAGTGCACATACTGTATTAACTAATTTAGGTGACTCACCACTGAGCGTTAATTTTTGCGCCGCGCCAACATTTCAATTGCCAGATAGCGTAAGCAAAATAGTGAGCTTTGAAGGTCGTTGGTCAAACGAATTCCAGCGTCAATCTGTTGATTTAGTGCTTGGGAGTTTTGTACGCGAAAACCGTAAAGGCAAAACATCACACGATGTGTTTCCTGGTTTATTAGTGCATAACGAAAATGCAGGCGAGCAACACGGCGAATGTTACGGCTTTCATTTAGGTTGGAGCGGCAACAATAAACTACGCGCAGAGCTTTTAGCTGAAGGTCGTCGTTATGTACAAATGGGTGAGCTATTACTTCCTGGTGAGCTTACGCTTGCTAAAGGTCAAACGTATCAAAGCCCGAGCATTTATGGCTCGTTTTCAAGTGAAGGTTTTAGTGCGCTTTCTCGTAATTTCCATCGTTTTGTTAAAGCTAATTTACTTAGCCAAGCTCAACGTGAAAAAGCGCGCCCTGTGCATTACAACACGTGGGAAGGTATTTACTTTGATCACGACGTAGACACGCTTAAGCAACTAGCCGACAAAGTAGCGCCGTTAGGTATTGAGCGTTTTGTACTTGATGATGGCTGGTTTAAAGGCCGCCGTGGCGACAATGCAGGCTTAGGTGATTGGACAGTAGATTACAAAATTTACCCTGATGGTTTATCGCCAGTCATTGATCATGTTAATAGCTTAGGTATGGAGTTTGGTATTTGGTTTGAACCAGAAATGGTTAACCCAGATAGTGATTTATACCGCGCGCATCCTGATTGGGTTTTAGGCTCAGAAAATAACGAGCAGTTAAGCTTTAGAAATCAGCTAGTACTTGATTTAACGCGCTCTGAGGTTGTTGAGTACCTATACAAAGCGATTGACGATATTTTAGTTGAATACCCAACTATTAAGTACATTAAATGGGATATGAACCGCGATATTAACCATGCGGGTAATTTTGATGGCAAGCCTGCTGTGCATCAGCAAACATTGGCACTTTATCGTTTAATTGACCGTATTAAAGCGGCGCACCCTGGTCTTGAAATAGAAAGCTGTTCGTCAGGTGGTGCACGTGTAGATTACGGCGTACTTGCACACACAGATCGTGTATGGACGTCAGATTCAAACGATGCGCTTGATCGCCTTGAAATACAGCGTGGATGTTCTTTCTTTTTCCCATCGTCGGTTATGGGTGCACACGTAGGCCCACGCGATTGTCATATCACAGGGCGTAATGTAAGTATTGAAATGCGTGCTGCGGTATCAATGTTTGGCCACATGGGAATCGAAATGGACCCACGTGAACTGACCGATCACGAATACAATGCACTTAAAGCGGCAATAGCACTTCATAAAGAGCATCGTGAGTTTATTCATGCTGCCGATTTATACCGCCTAGATAGCGACGATTTATCAATTAACTTTGGTTTAATTGATGCGAAAAAAACAAAAGCGTTATTTGCCTATAACAGCGTTCGCGAAACACCGCGTACAGCGCCTAATAAGCTTCGTTTTGTTGGCCTAGATGCCGATGCGCAGTACACACTTAATTTAGTGTGGCCGGTAAAATTTGAAGAGTATCGCCCATCTTCTATTGCTGCGGTAAATGGTCAAACATTTACAGGTGAAGCGCTAATGCAGTTTGGTTTACAAATGCCAATTTCATTCCCGCAAACATCGCTTATATTTGAGCTTAATAAAGCTTAAATTTAACTAAGAGCAGTAAAGGGCGAAAATCGCTTTTATGCTGCTCTATTGAGATATCAGAAGTCAGCTCTATATTGTTTAGAGCTGACTTTTTTATATCCTTAGTAAGCTAATTTAGTAAATTAACTTAGTAAACTCAAAAATATCGAAAATAGAGTGGTTACGCTTGCGCGTAATTTTGCTTATTACCCAACCAACGTTGAATTAGCGGGTCAACAACCTCTGGGTGTTGCTTAAGCATTTGCTGTGCAATCGGTCTAACTTGGTTGAGGATGTGCTTATCGCGGGTAAGATCGGCAATTTTAAACTCGGCTAACCCTGTTTGTTTTGTACCGAGTACTTCACCAGGGCCACGAATTTCTAAATCGCGCTCTGCTATCACAAAGCCATCGTTACTATCGCGTAGTACACCTAATCGCTTTTGAGCGGTATGAGACAGTGGTGCGTGGTATAAAAGCACGCAATGCGATGCAGTAGCGCCACGGCCAACTCGCCCACGTAACTGATGCAGCTGTGCTAAGCCTAAGCGCTCAGGGTTTTCTATAATGATTAAGCTCGCATTAGGGACATCTACACCAACTTCAATAACCGTCGTGGCAACTAAAACATGTATATTACCTGCCTTAAACTCGCTCATAATGGCTTGTTTTTCAGCTGATTTCATTCGCCCATGTACTAAGCCTACGTTTAGCTCTGGTAATGCTTCTTTTAACTGCAGTGCGCTGTCCTCCGCTGCTTGGCATTGCAGTACTTCAGATTCATCAATAAGTGTACACACCCAATAAACTTGGCGGCCTTGCTCGTTACACGCTAATTTAACGCGGGCAATAATATCGTCTCTGCGAGTATCAGGAAGTGCCACTGTTGTGATTGGCGTACGCCCAGGTGGCAGCTCGTCAATCACAGAGGTTTCTAAGTCGGCATAGGCGGTCATGGCGAGTGTACGTGGAATGGGTGTTGCGGTCATGACTAGTTGATGAGGGTAACAATCACCAAACTTACCTTTTTCACGCAGTGATAAACGCTGGTGGACACCAAAGCGGTGTTGCTCGTCAATAACGATAAGCACTAAGTTATTAAACTTAACTTCATCTTGAAATAAAGCGTGAGTACCTACAATCATTTGCGCTTCACCAGAGGCTATTTTTTCAAGTGTTGCTACGCGCTCTTTGCCTTTTGTTTTACCGCCAAGCCAAGCAACTGTTATACCTAGTTGATTAAACCACGTTGTAAAATTAACACCATGTTGCTCTGATAAAATTTCAGTAGGAGCCATTAAAGCGACTTGAAAGCCCTGCGCAATGGCTGTTAGTGCACTAAGTGCTGCTACTAGGGTTTTACCAGAGCCTACATCGCCTTGTACTAAACGCATCATGGGATACGCGTGTTGCATGTCACCTTTAATCTCAGCAACTACGCGGCTTTGCGCATTTGTGGGTGCAAAAGGAAGTTGCTCTAAAAATTGGCTTTCTAATGTGTTTACCGGATTTAATGCCACGGCTTTAACTTGTTGCCCTTGCTCTCGCACTTTTAATAAGCTGAGGTTTTGAGCAAGTAACTCCTCAAATACAAGGCGCTGTTGAGCAGGGTGAGTACCTTGCTCTAGTGCAGCTACATCAACATTATTTGGTGGGCGGTGCAGTAATAATAAGGCGTCACTTAGCGGCATATTTGATGGCTGCCACTGTGAAGGCAGTAGTTCTTCTACTGAGTATTTATTTAGTAAATCAATAGCCTGTTCGCTTAAAGCTCTAATCGATAGTTGCTTTAAGCCTTCGGTTGTTGAATAAACGGGCGTTAATGTTGTCGCTACCGGCTGCTCGTTAGAGGTATCGCTGATGCTGTATTCAGGATGACTCATTTCAAAGCCAACACGGCCACGGCGCACTTCACCAAAACAACGTATTATTTTACCAGCGCTAAATGCGTTTTTTTGTGCAGCGGTAAAATTAAAAAATCGTAGTGTTAGCCTGCCAGTACCATCATTGATTTGGCAAACAAGCATGCGCCTTTTTCCAAACGTGATTTGGCTTGTTTCAATTGTTGCTTCAACACTCACGTGGCTATGTAGTGACAACTCATTAATCGCGTATAAGCGAGTGCGATCTTCATAGCGAAGTGGCAAATGAAAAAGCATATCTTGCACAGTTAAAATACCTAGCTTTAACAAACGCTCAGCCATTTTTGGGCCGACCCCTTTGAGCTCTGTAATTGGGTATTGATTTAAGCTAGGTTTAGACAAATTATATCAATCTTATTATTTGTGAATAAGTTAAGTGTACTTACAGAGCTTTAGTCCATCAAGTATGTTTTAAAGCTTGCCAAAATTGCTCGTCAGCGACTATTTCGCCGTTTTCATCAAGTGCAGGATAAGGTAATTTTTTTTGTTTACACTGCCTTGCGATAATAGGGTGGCAGCCTTCAAAGTAAAGTGGATGTTTAACTTCGGCGCTCAACATATCTCTATTATATAAACCAGCAAGCTCGCGTTGGCGCTGTGCTTCAAACAATATTAGCGCAGCAGCAACTGAAACATTTAGTGATTGCACCATGCCTTGCATTGGAATAATAATATTTTGATCGGCATATTCTAGGGCTTTTTCTGATATCCCTGTTTTTTCTTGTCCAACAATAATAGCCGTTGGCTTGGTGTAATCTACTTCTCTAAAATCAACAGCATCTTCTGATAAGTGAGTCGCTAATATTTGTATTTCTGGATTGCGTTCACGCATTGCAGTAACAGCATCATCAATATTTCTATGTAAGTGCGTCTCTAGCCAGTTTTTACTGCCGCCTGAGGTATTGTTTGTTAGCCATTTTTGCTTTTCAGGCCATACAGCATGTACGTGATGACAACCAACCGCATCAGCACTTCGTACTATTGCAGATAAGTTATGGTGTTTGTGCACGTCTTCTAAGCACACGGTTAAGTCTGTTTGACGGCGCGAAAGTACGTCTTCGATTCTTTGGTAGCGAGTTTGCTGCATGGTTATCCTCTTTTTTCGGCAATTATACGAGATTTTTGCAGTTAAGGCATTACCGTACGGCTAATTGGATTTTGTAGAGAAATAAGAGTTTCTGTTGACTGAATAGCTTCTATTGCCTGTATTTTATTAATCAGCACATCTTGTAAGTGATCAATAGATTTTGTCATTACCTTTATAAATATACTGTAGTTACCTGTTGTGTAATAAGCCTCTACCACTTCCTCCAATGCTTCTAGCTTTATAAGTGTTTGTGGGTAATCACGTGCGTTATTTAAATTAATACCTATAAAGCAACACACATCGTAGCCTAGCTGTTTAGTATTAATCGTTAATTGGGTGCCTGTAATGATCCCTGCTTGCTTCATTTTTTCAATTCTTACGTGAATTGTCCCAGCGCTTACATTAAATCTTTTTGCTAATTCGGCGTACGCAGTACGGGCATTTTCCATTAATGCATGAAGTATCTGTTTATCGAGATTATCGATTAAATAATTTTCCATTATATTTTTCTCATAAAATTATTGAATATATGATTTTTATACCACTTAATTGATGATTTTAATATGTTAAGGCTATTTTTATTGTGGGATGTTGAATTAATTCATTAAATCGTTACATTAACCTCATTAAAGGCGCTCGTTAGGGCGCTTTTTATCAATTAAGCAAGTAACAATAACTGGGAATGAGGCCAATTATTATGAGTTCACACTATGTGCAGCAACAGCAGCAAATAAGTAAAGTTAAGCAATTTTTTTCACAGCAACTAGAAACCCAACTTGGGCTGGTTGAGGTTCAAGCCCCTATTTTGGCTAAAGTAGGTGACGGCACGCAAGATAACTTAAGCGGCCATGAAAACGCAGTTGCTGTAAATGTAAAAGCGATTACAGATAGCCGCTACGAAGTGGTGCATTCATTGGCTAAGTGGAAACGTAAAACACTAGCAACTTATGGCTTTGGTGTTGGTGAGGGTATTTACACTCAAATGAAAGCTTTGCGCCCAGATGAAGATTCATTAAGTCCTATTCATTCTGTATATGTTGATCAATGGGATTGGGAAAAAGTAATTAACGAAACCACAGAGCGTTCGCTGGCAACACTAAAGCAAACTGTTCAATCTATTTATAAAGGGATAAAAGAGACGGAAGCTTTTGTAAGAGAGTCTTATGGTTTGACGCCTTTTTTACCGGACGACATTAAGTTTGTGCACAGTGAAGAGTTACGTAAAATGTACCCTGACTTTAGCGCTAAACAACGCGAAAAAGCCATTGCACAAGAATATGGTGCTGTATTTTTAATTGGTATTGGTGGCGCGCTTGGTGATGGCAAAATCCATGATGTAAGAGCCCCAGATTACGATGATTGGTCTACGCCGACATGCGAGCAATACATGGGTTTAAATGGTGATATTTTAGTATGGAACCCAGTACTTGAAGACGCTTTTGAAATTTCATCAATGGGTATACGCGTAAGTCCTGAAGTTTTAAAAGCGCAGTTAAGTACAACTGGAGATGAAGACCGCTTAGAGTTTGATTGGCATAAAGCGCTACTACAAAGTAAATTTCCGCAAACAATTGGCGGTGGAATAGGGCAGTCGCGCTTAGCGATGCTCTTGCTACAAAAGCAGCATATTGGTCAAGTACAAGTGGGTGTATGGCCGCAGCAAACACATGCTGAGGTAAGCGGTTTACTTTAAATGTGAATAAATTTGAGTGCTCAATAGAGCACTCAGTTATTAGCTTGTTTTGAACTCTATTTCAATTTTGTTATTCAAAAGTTTAACGTTGCACGGAGGGTAATTGCGGATTGTTTTGAGTACTTTATCAAAAATATGAATCTCTACACCTGAATGCAAAACAGAATTTACCGCTAAATTAGCGTCGTTAAGTAAATCGTGTAAGTCGTGATCTAAGTTTGAAAGACGTTTTTCTAATTGCTCTGCCTGCTCACAATAATGCTTTTGAGTAGCACCAATTTTAGTAATTAATAGTTTTTTCTTTTCGGCATCCTTCACTAAATCAGTTTTTTCTAGTGCTGCTTGCAACGTGTCTAGCTGTGCATCTGTTTTAGCTAAGTCTTTAAAGCAATTATCAGTATCAGCGGTTATTTCGGCGCCAGAAGCCGCTAGGTTAATAATCATTTTAGCGCCTGATTCATTCCCTATTTCGCCAGCAATGAGGGTCGTTGCATCGAGTATTTCGCCACCAAATATTTTACCCTTAGGTAAGTCGGATTGACCAACTTGCAGTAAGCGTTTAGCTTTCATTACACAGTGGCTTGTTTGGCGATCAATAAAAATATTATTTGCTTCTAGGTAGCAATACTGTGAATGAGAGACGTGAATATCACCTTGCGCAATAAGCTTACAAGACAGTGATTGTTCGTCGGCTTTTTGATGGCCAATAATGCCTTGTTTAACGGTGATGTTTCCGCCTGCGGTAAGCTCTCCTGATTCAACAGTGCCAAATATAGTAATATCGCCTTTGGCTGTTACTTTCATTCCAGGGTCTATATTGCGGGTAACAATAACACTGCCTTGAAAGTCAATGTGGCCGCTTTTTACGTTTACATCTGAAATGGTAAAAATATCGTCGACACGCATACCATTATTAATTTCAACCGGAACACCTGCAATAGTAGAGACTAGTTCAAGCGGATTTAGCTTTGATATTTCGGTGCCTTCGCCTGCTACTAATTGTTTATTTTCTCCGGGTTTTGCGGGCAGTTTGTCACCTATTACGGTGAAGCCTTCTTTACCAGGGGTTGCTGGTTGTTGGCGAATAAGCACAGAGCCTGGCTCTACGCTTGCAAGCTTGCCAAAGTCGCGCATATCCACGCTGCCATCTTCTTTGAGCTTGGGGGTTTTTAAACGGTCTTTTAAAGTCTCTACGGTTGTTATTAGTTTAGTGGCCAAACCATCACTTGGTAGCCTACCTTTAGCTAATACTCCCTTAACGACAGAACCCGCTGTATGCTCAAACTGTTTTTGCAGTAGCAACTCTAAAAATGCTTGCTTATAGCCACGCACAATTCCTGCTTTAACGAGTTGTTTTTTTGCATCTTCTAAACTTAATAATTTTCCGCCTTGGGCAAGGGTTAGCTCGCCAATGGCCAGCATTTTATCGTCGCTAATTGTTACATTTAAAGTGGCATTGTGTTTTGTTGCTACAACCAGAGTGTGTTGTGTGTTTTCGTTTTTAAAAAAATCATTAATAGCGTCATGATCTATTTTGCAGTCGCAAAAAGCTGACTTTTCGAGAGCCTCTAAAATAAATGCAGCGCTGGGAGGAATATGTTCTTTTACATCAAGTAAAACATTTCCATTGTTGGCAAGCTTAAACACGAGTTAATCCTTTTTTACTACTTAAGTTAAGTTTGTTTTTTAAAACACAACTACAGATTGCTAGAAATTTACATTTGAGTCAAGAAGTCACAGAGAACGAAGTGCTAAGAGGGAAAAAAAGGCTATAGAGAGGCTCTATAGCCTGTAATACTTAATTGGTAGAAGGAAGTTCCATTATTCCATCTATTTCAACTTGTGCACCTTTTGGAAGTGCACGAACACCTAATGCAGCTCTCGCTGGGTAAGGTTGCTTAAAGTATTGGCTCATAACTTCATTTACAGTCGCGAAGTTAGATAAATCAGTTAGATAAATATTTATTTTCACTAAATCTTGAATTTGCCCGCCAGCTTCTTCACATACCGCAGTGATATTTTTAAATACCTGATGCGTTTGCTCACTAAAGTCTTCTGAAATCATTTCCATCGTTTCTGGCACTAATGGAATTTGACCAGATAAATAAACAGCGGTGCCTACTTTAACTGCTTGGCTGTAAGTGCCAATGGCAGCAGGTGCTTTGTCGGTAGAGATAAATGCTTTATTCATGTGTTTCCTATTTTACTTTTTACGATAGACTTTTTGTACATCAGGCATAACGCGAATGCGGCGCATAATGTTAGCAACGTGGATACGGTTTTTAACGGTAACCCCTAAATCTATCACGTATAAATTACTTTCTTTTTCATCGGTGGTTATTTCTACAATATTGGCTTGGGTTGTAGTAACAACATTGGTTAATTTAGCCAGAGCCCCCTGATGATTAATAATTTCAACTCTCAGAGCTGCAATATATTCTTTCTCTGGGTTATCGTCCCATTTTACAACTAAGTATTTAGAGCGCTCATTTTCCCAGCCACGGATGTTTTTACATTCTTGGCGGTGAACGGTCAGGCCCTTACCTTGGCTTACATGAGCTGTAATAGCATCGCCAGGTACAGGTCGGCAACACTTAGAGTAATTAACTAGCATGCCCTCAGTACCAATAATGGTCGCTTTGGCTTGGCTGGTAATATCAGTTAAGTCGTCACTGTCATTTTGTAATAGGCGTTTGGCAATTAACATGCTCATTAGGTTACCAGAGCCAATTTCTACAAGTAATTCAAGAAGCGTTGTTAGTTCGTGCTCCTCAAGTACTCTCGCTATATTTTCATCAGCAATGCTATCTAGTTTGTTTTCACCTAATGCTGAATCAAGTAAGCGGCGCCCTAAAAGCATAGCTTCTTCATGATGCTGGCTTCTAAGGTAGTTACGAACGCCCAAACGCGCTTTACCAGTAACAATAAAGTTTAGCCATGTTGCATTAGGGTGAGCGCCTGAGCTTGTTATTATTTCTATAGTTTGCCCTGTATCTAAGGGCCTACTTAAAGGGTGCGGCTTGCGATTAACGCGAGCGCCTACGCAGGTGTTGCCTACATCTGTATGCACGGCATAAGCAAAATCGACTGCGGTAGCACCCATTGGTAGCTCAACAATACGCCCATCTGGTGTAAATACGTAAATTTCTTCTGGGAATAGCTCAGTTTTTACATTTTCAATAAATTCAAATGATGAACCCGCACTTTGCTGAAGCTCTAATAAGCTCTGCATCCACTGGCGAGCACGTTGCTGCGAAGTATTACCTGCGCCATCACCTGCTTTTTTATACATCCAATGCGCCGCTACACCTTTGTCGGCCATATGATCCATATCATGAGTACGAATTTGAATTTCAACAGGTATACCGTGAGGACCAACTAATGAAGTATGAAGCGATTGGTAACCATTTGTTTTTGGTACTGCAATATAATCTTTAAAGCGTGTTTCAATAGGTTTATAAAGACTATGAGCTACACCTAATACACGATAACACGTATCCATAGAGTCAACTGCAATTCTAAACGCGTAAATATCCATAACTTCGTTAAATAGCAGTTCTTTATTAAGCATTTTTTTATAAATACTATATAAATGTTTTTCACGGCCTGACACAGTTGCTTTAATGCCTGATTCTTCAAGACGTGCTTCTATTTCATGTTGGATATTAGTAATAACTTCTTTGCGATTACCGCGTGCTTTAGCAACTTCCGATTTAAGTGCGCGATGACGCATAGGATATAAAGCTTGAAAACCTAAGTCTTCAAGTTCATTTTTAATATCGTGAATACCTAAGCGGTTTGCAATTGGTGCGTAAATTTCTAGTGTTTCACGCGCTATTCTGCGGCGCTTATCTGGGCGCAATGCGCCTAAAGTACGCATATTGTGTGTTCTATCAGCAAGCTTGATTAAAATGACTCGAATATCCTGAGTCATTGCCATAATCATTTTGCGGTAGTTTTCAGCTTGGAATTCTTTTTTATCTTTAAAGCTAAGCTTATCGAGCTTACTCACACCTTCAACTAGCTCTGCAACAGTTTCGCCAAATATCTCGGCTAAATCTTGTTGACTAAAATCAGTATCTTCAATTACATCATGCATTAGCGCGGCCATGAGCGTTTCATGGTCAAGATGCATGCCTGCAAGAATTTGGGTTACTTCTACTGGGTGCGTTATGTAAGGTTCGCCACTCGAGCGAGTTTGTCCTTCATGGGCCTCTCGGGCTACCACGTAAGATTTTTGAACCAGCTCTACATCAGCAGCGGGCAAGTATTCTGAGATTTTCTTTTTAAGACCTTCAAAAAGATACATTCACACTCCAATGTTCTAGGGCCTGTTGACCTTTCAGGATTAAAATTTGTTCAATCTAGGGGCGATTTAATTGTGGCGCGAGGTTTTTAGCCTAGTGGGCTAAGTAAAAATCGAGCAACAAAGAGTAAAGTGCCCCTAGGCAGAACCCTTTAGGCAGCGCATGTTTTGCATTTATGCTGCGTTATCGCCTATTTATGGGGAATAACCACACTACATAGGCTCTGCCTTGCCTAAATACCAAACATACTACTGCAAATTTAACCTCGAAAGATAAACAGCCCTAGTGAAGTAAATTAGGTAAGCTACGAATATACGATGAAAAGAGAGGATTGCCAACGGCTATAGTAGAAATACTGCGCCGTTGGCTAAATCAGACCGGGAGGTCGATTATTGGTTGCCACCAACAATAGCGGCAACTGCAGCTAATTCAGCTGCTTCTTGGTGTTGTTGTTCTTCACGGTCAATTAAGTCCATTGAAGAGCTATCAACTAAACCTAATTCAATTTCACGTAAAGCAACTACCGTTGGCTTATCGTTTTCAGGGTCTACTAGTGGAGTTTTACCACCAACAGCAATTTGGCGGGCACGACGAGCCGCAACTAAAATTAAGTCAAAACGATTACCAACTGCATCTACTGCATCTTCAACTGTTACGCGGGCCATCACAGCACTCCAAAAATAATTTAAATCAAAGACGTAGTTTACTGCAAGCAGCCACTTTCGCCAATAGCCAGTGTTCAATTTTTATCAGTTTTACTTGTCTAAGCCTGATTTAAATAGACTTAAATTATTTAAGCAGGCTATTTAGTAAAACTTGATGGCGTTCTTCTTGCGCTTTTAGGGTTAAGCGCTGAGCCATTACAATCATTTCTATGTCGCCAAGCGCGCTCTCAAAGTCATCATTAACAATTACATAGTCGTATTCGTTATAATGTGATGTCTCAGATTGTGCTTTTGCCATACGAGAGGCAATAACCTCAGCCGAATCTTGGCCACGATTATTTAAGCGTTGCTCTAACTCTTCTTTTGAAGGAGGTAGTATAAAAATAGTTTTCACGCTTGGCATTATTTCGCGCACTTGTTGCGCGCCTTGCCAATCAATATCTAAAAACACATCAATACCCGCATCAAGTTGCGACTCAATAGCCTGCTTTGATGTGCCGTAGTAATTGTCAAACACTTGGGCCCATTCAAAAAAGTCATCTTTGGCAATAAGCGCTTTAAATTCGTCTGTAGATACAAAGTGATAATGCACGCCATTTTCTTCACCTGGACGAGGGGCGCGAGTTGTATGTGATACAGATACTTTCATGTCAGCGTGTTTTTTTAATAACGCATTGATTAAGCTTGATTTACCAGCACCTGAAGGGGCTGATAAAATAAATAAGTTACCGCGAGTTTGTGCCATGCTTTTCTCTACCTAAAAATAAACAGGCTTGGATTACAAGTAAACCAAGCCTTTAATTAACTGCATTGTACTTTAATTAGCTCACCTTGCTCAAGTTAGACGTGCTCAAGTGAGCCATGCTCAAATTGAAGTGGGAGTGTTAGACTTTAAATAAAATCGCAGTTTAAAATTGCCAACAGAACTAGCCGCTAGATATAAGTATTTGATAAGGTGAAGTATCACCTATTAAAGGAGCCTTTATGCTTAATAAAACCTTATTTACCGCACAACAAGTAAGAGATAATGAAGCTTTAGCGGCTAAAAATAGTCATTGCGATTTATTTACCCTAATGCAGCGAGCAGGCGAGGCTGTATATAAGCAATGGCAGTTATTTGATGCGCAGCATACATTAGTCATTGTTGGCCATGGTAACAACGCTGGAGACGGTTACGTTGTAGCTAGGCTTATTATGCAATCAGGTAAAAAGGTAACAGTATGCGCTGCTGAACCCGAAAAAACATTAAAAGGTGATGCTGCAAAAGCGCAGCAGCTATGGAGAGAAGCGGGTGGGGTGGTTTCTCATTTTACAAAAGATGCTCTTAATGAGTGCGATATCGTTATTGATGCGCTCCTTGGTACTGGGCTTAATAGCGCCGTACGCGATAATTTTGCGAATATAATTAACGCTGTAAATAACAGTGGTAAGCCTGTAATAAGCATTGATATTCCATCAGGCATTGAAGCAAATACAGGACAGCCTTTAGGGTGCGCAGTACAAGCTACTTCAACCGTTACTTTTGTAGGTATAAAGCAAGGGCTCACAACGACGGCAGGTAAACAATATAGCGGTCAGTTAGTTTTTGATGATTTAGCAATTGGCGATGCGTTTACTTGTATAGCTCAATCATCAGGAACCTTGATAAATATTAATAGCTTTAAAGGAATTGCCACGCGGGCAATCAATAGTCACAAAGGCAGCCATGGCAAGCTTTTATGTGTTGGTGGCAATCAAGGTACTGCAGGTGCAATTAGGTTAAGTAGTGAAGCAGCTCTTAGAACGGGTGCTGGCATGGTAAGGGTGTATACACACGAAAGCTCAATAACACCTATTAGTATTGGCAGACCAGAGCTTATGGTAAGCAGTAATAACTTACATCAAGCGCTAGAGTGGGCAAGCTGCGTTGTTATTGGCCCAGGGCTTGGGCAAGACGAGTGGGCACAACAAACATTCGATGAAGTAATGCAATATTGCCAAAACAATAAAATGCCATTGGTTATAGATGCAGACGCCCTTAATTTACTCGCTAAGCAAGCCTCATCTTATGTGTTAGAGCAATGCGTACTTACGCCACATCCAGGCGAAGCTTCGCGACTGCTAAGTGTTAGTACCAGCGACATAGAATCAGACCGCTTTAATTATGCCCGCCTTTGCGCCAAGCGCTATAACGCGACTTGTGTATTAAAAGGCGCAGGAACATTAATAGATAATGCCCAGCACACGTGGGTGTGTGAAGATGGCAACCCAGCACTGGCAGTTGGCGGCAGTGGCGACGTACTCACTGGTATTATTGGGGCATTACTTGCTCAAGGTTTAACTATTGATGAAGCAGCACGTTATGGTGTAACACTGCACGCTAAAGCCGGTGATATCGCAAGTGAGCGAGATGGGCAAAGGGGCATGCTACCCAGTGATCTATTCCCAATTGTAAGAGAGTTAGTTAATAAAGTGACGTGAGTTTAAGCGTCACTTTATCTCACTGATTATTAAGCTGTAATAAATCCCATTTTGTACCATATAGGTCTTCAAAAACCACTACGGTGCCATAGGGTTCTACTCGAGGTTCTTCGTTAAATGTAACGCCTTTAGAAAGCATTAAATTATAATCTCGCCAAAAGTCATTGGTGTGCAAAAATAAAAACACGCGACCACCTGTTTGATTACCAATAGCACTCATTTGTTCGGGCGTTGTGGCTTTAGCAAGCAGTAGATTAGTCCTGCACGAATTAGTTTCGTTTGAATTAGCCCCATTTGAATTTGGAGGTGAAATTAACACCCAACGTTTACCATCACCTAAGTTAGTATCCTCGACTAATTCAAAATTTAGCTTTTGAGTATAAAACTCAATGGCATCGTCGTAGTCCTTAACAACTAATGCAATGCTGCCGATATGTTGTTGAACGTTAGTCATGTTTGGTTTACTCCGTACTATTAAATAAATGTGCTTTTTATCATATTTAGTAAACGATCAAGTAGGGTATATGCCCGCAGTATGTAATATGAATTAACTTACGAGTTCGTCTTCATCATCGGGTGGATCACCTGAGTCTTCTTTGCGTTTTTTTTGTTCTTGTTTTGCTTTTTGTACATTTTCGTATGTAGGCGGTGGGATAGGAATAATAGGAATAATAGAAATAAGCGGAAAGAATGCTAAAAATAAATAAGCCCCCTTAGACATACTTTTACCCCACGTTACCATTTTGAGCATAGCCCAAACTACGAATGAAAATAACCCAGTCACAAGGGCAACAAAAACAAAGAAGATGAATATTGTGTTATTACATAATAAATCCATTTAATATAAATCTTAGTTATACGTAACTTAGGTATGGGTATAAATTAAACAATATTAATGATTTTTATACTAAAAAGCAAAAAACCAGCCGAAGCTGGTTTTTTTATATAAGCGAGGTGCTTAAACGGTGATGTTTATCACATCATTCCGCCCATACCACCCATTCCGCCCATGCCACCCATATCAGCGCCACCAGCTTCATCTTTTGGGATTTCAGCTACCATTGCTTCAGTAGTGATCATTAGACCCGCAATAGACCCTGCAAATTGTAATGCAGAGCGTGTTACTTTAGTTGGATCTAGAATACCCATTTCAATCATGTCGTTGTATTCGCCAGTTGCTGCGTTGTAACCAAAGTTACCGTCGCCGCCTTTAACTGCGTTAATTACAACAGATGCTTCGTCGCCAGCGTTTGTTACGATTTGACGAAGTGGCGCTTCCATCGCACGAAGTGCAACTTTAATACCGTGGTTTTGATCTTCGTTGTCGCCAACTAAATCAGCTAGCTTGCTAGCAGCACGTACAAGTGCAACACCGCCGCCAGGTACTACGCCTTCTTCAACCGCTGCACGAGTTGCATTTAATGCATCTTCAACGCGGTCTTTTTTCTCTTTCATTTCGATTTCAGTAGCAGCACCTACTTTGATTACTGCAACACCGCCAGCTAGTTTAGCCATGCGCTCTTGAAGTTTTTCTTGATCGTAGTCAGATGTAGCTTCTTCAATTTGTGCTTTAATTTGAGAAACACGTCCAGTAATACCCGCTTCTTCACCAGCACCGTCAATGATAGTTGTATCATCTTTAGTGATAATTACGCGCTTAGCTGTACCTAGATCTTCAACTGTTGCTTTTTCAAGCTCTAAGCCGATTTCTTCAGAAATAACAGTACCGCCAGTTAATACAGCGATATCTTGCAGCATTGCTTTACGACGATCGCCAAAGCCAGGTGCTTTAACAGCTGATACTTTAACAATACCGCGCATGTTATTAACTACTAATGTAGCTAGTGCTTCGCCTTCAAGGTCTTCTGCAATGATTAGTAGTGGTTTACTTGCTTTAGCAACCGCTTCTAATGTTGGTAATAATTCACGGATGTTAGATATTTTTTTATCTACAAGTAGAATAAATGGGTTATCTAGTTCAACAGTGCCTTTTTCTGGGCTGTTGATAAAGTAAGGAGATAAGTAACCACGGTCAAACTGCATGCCTTCAACAACATCTAGTTCGTTTTCAAGTGATTGACCTTCTTCTACAGTAATAACACCACTGTTACGGCCTACTTTTTCCATTGCTTGTGCAATGATATTACCAATCTCTTGATCAGAGTTAGCAGAAATAGTACCTACTTGTGCAATTGCTTTAGTATCAGAACAAGGAACAGATAACGCTTTAAGCTCTGCAACAGCAGCAATAACTGCTTTGTCGATGCCGCGCTTAAGATCCATTGGATTCATGCCTGCTGCAACAGCTTTAAGGCCTTCATTAACAATAGACTGTGCAAGTACTGTAGCGGTAGTTGTACCATCGCCGGCTGCATCATTTGCTTTAGATGCAACTTCTTTAACCATTTGTGCGCCCATGTTTTCAAACTTGTCTTCAAGTTCGATTTCTTTTGCTACAGAAACACCATCTTTAGTGATAACTGGTGAGCCAAATGATTTATCTAGTACAACGTTACGGCCTTTAGGACCTAATGTAACTTTTACTGCGTTTGCCAGGATGTTTACGCCAGTTAGCATTTTAGCGCGTGCGTCACCTGCAAAAAGTACTTCTTTTGCTGCCATGTTTTAAATTCCTCTAAATTCTTAAATGTTTATAAACGAAAAGTAGGTTTAGCCTACAATGCCTAAAATATTATCTTCACGCATGATCAGGTACTCTTGACCTTCGATCTTTTCAACTTTTTCAACATATGAGCCAAATAACACAGTGTCACCGGCTTTAACTTCTAACGCTCTCACGTCACCGTTTTCTAAAACGCGACCATTACCTACGGCTACAACTTCTCCGCGAGTTGATTTTTCAGCTGCAGAGCCAGTTAATACAATACCGCCAGCAGATTTTGTTTCTTCTTCTAGACGTTTAACGATTACGCGATCTTGTAAAGGACGAATGTTCATGTTTTTTAGTTCTCCTAACAGTTTCTGAACAGTACAGAAAAAAGCTTTTCTAATTTGCATTCATTAATGGGGGTAGAGTGAAAAATTCCAAGAGAAAAAACGATAAATTTTTAATCTTTTCGCTCATATTCGCCATCAATAGTCGTTGGTCGTTCCATTTGCCCTTGCTCTCGTTCAGCATGTTGCTGCCCAGCAAACGGCGATGGCCCTTGTTGCCTACCTGCGCTCATTCTAACAGTTGCTTGGCTAGCAAGGCCTGCGGCCAGTTTGTTACGAATTGCAGGCGTTAATAATAGTAACCCAAACACGTCGGTCATAATGCCAGGGGTAAGTAATAATACCCCTGCAATTACAACGCATATTCCGGTAAATAATTCTTTGGCTGGCATTTGCCCTTGCGCCATTTGCGCTTGTACGTTTTGCAGCGCACCCATACCTTGTGTTTTAACCATTTTGGCACCTAAAATCGCGGTAATAACAACAAGTGCAATTGTTGCAAATCCGCCAATCACATCGCTTACTTGAATCAGTAAGGCGATTTCGATAATAGGGATGATGATAAACAACACAAATAAAAATCTAAACATAGCGCTCTCTAAATAATGACACTCAAAAGAGTTGATGAAATATAAATGAGGGTGACTAGGTCTCTTTTCAAGGTTAGGGCATAGGTATAGTCATTTTACTGATATTTAAGCGTCTACACATTGTATCGGCTATCAGATACTATGAAGCTAGACACTGTCCAATAAGAATAGGTTCATAATGACTACGCATTTTAAAATGATTTTTACGACTTGCAAAGACGAAGCAGAAGCACGCAGCCTAGCAAGGGCGTTGGTAGAAAAAAAGCTAGCAGCTTGTGTAAATATTTTACCTAACATGGGCTCTATTTATATGTGGGAGGGCGAAGTAGCAGAAGCAACTGAAGCCAAGCTACTTATAAAAACAAAAGCAGATAAAATGAACGATGTGTTTTTAACAATAAAAGAGCTACATAGCTACGAAGTGCCGGAGATTCAGGTTGTAGAAGTTTCAACCGGTAATTTGGCGTATTTTAATTGGATGGACGAGGTACTGAATTAATGCGTTTTTTCTTTTTATTGTTGGTTACATTATTAACTGTACCCGTAAAGGCTGCGACTAATAATGTGCTTGGTGATCTGCTTGGGCCTCCGCAACAGACTTTTTTACCTGTAGACCAAGCGTTTGTTTTTGATTTTGACCAGCAAGGCAGTACCTTGTTTGTAGGTTGGGATATAGCGCCAGACTATTATTTATATAAAAAGAAAATAGAAATTATCGCCAAAGGTGCAAACATTCAAGTAGGCGACTCTGGCCGTGGCGAAATTATTGAAGATGAATTTTTTGGTAAAACAGAGGTTTTTTTTAATTCCGCGAGTGTTATTAGTAAGCTAAGTAATATAACCGAAGGCGCCGTGGTTAAAGTTCGTTACCAAGGCTGTGCAAAAGCAGGGCTTTGCTATCCACCAGAAGTAATTAGCATCCCACTTAGTGTTATTAGTGGCGCACAGGTTAAAAATGTAGATCAAAATAGCGCCACTGATGAAGCGGCAACTGCGCAAAGTACATTTGCAGCACTCAACGAGCCAACTACTGAACCTACAACAAATTCGGATGATACCGAAAAAGAGCTCACTTTTACTGAGCAATTAGCAAGTCAGGGCTTAATAACTAATTTACTCATATTTTTTGTTGTTGGTGTAGGCCTTGCTTTTACGCCCTGCGTATTCCCTATGTTTCCTATTTTGTCGAGCTTAATTGCGGGTCAGCAAAACCTTTCGACTAAAAAAGCGTTTGCGTTGTCGTTTGTATATATACAAGGCATGGCTGTTACCTATGCAGCGCTTGGTTTAGTTGTTGCGGCGCTTGGTGGGCAAGTGCAGGGGTATTTACAGCATCCATTTGTATTAGTTAGCTTTAGTTTACTATTTGTATTATTGGCTATGTCGATGTTTGGTTGGTACGAAATTAAACTGCCAAGCAGTATGATGAGCAAGCTAACCCAAGTAAGTAATAACCAAAAAGGCGGCAACTACGTTGGCGTATTTTTAATGGGCGTACTGTCGGGGTTAATTGCATCACCGTGTACTACTGCGCCACTGTCAGCGGCGCTCTTATTTGTAGCGCAAAGTGGTGATTACTTAGTGGGTGGTTTAACGCTATACGTGCTTAGTTTAGGTATGGGGTTACCACTTTTATTACTTGGTACATCTGGCGGTAAATTGCTGCCTAAAGCAGGTGGTTGGATGGAGCAAGTTAAAACTTTGTTTGGTTTTGTGATGCTCGTTGTGCCGCTTATATTACTTGAGCGACTAGTAAACGCCGACATTATATTATTAATGGCAGGTGTGCTTGCATTAGCAACGGCACTTTACCTACATCACTGGCAAAGTAGCCAAACACAAAGCAAGTTAAAAACTGCATTATGGTTTGCTGCAACGCTATTAGTTATGACAGGGTTTACGTTAACTAAAAACTACTTTTGGCCAGTACAAGCTGTGCAAGTAAGCTCACAAAGTAATGAGTTTAAAAAGGTGGCGGATTTAGCTGAGCTAAAAGAGGCCGTAGCGCAAGCGAGTAATGAAGGTCGAATGGTTATGGTCGACTTATATGCTGACTGGTGTGTGGCGTGTAAAGAGTTTGAGCATTACACGTTTCCAGATGCCAAAGTGCAAAGTGAATTTAGCCATTATCAGCTAATTCAAGTTGATTTAACTAACAGTGACAATAAAACAATTGAGCTAATGGAAGAGTACACCGTGTTTGGTTTACCTAGTATTTTGTTTTTTAACACCCAAGGTAAAGAGCTAACTACACAACGTGTAACCGGCTTTTTAAACGCAGAAGATTTTGCTAAACACCTTGCTACAGTGCGCGCCAGCGCACAATAATAGTGCAATAGAGCCACTTGGATATACCAAGTGGCTTACGACTCCCTCCTGGTTCTTCGTTCCCAAAATAGAGATTGGACCAGTATTTTGCTGCTATTTACATCGAAATCACTATAATAGTTGGTTAACGTGAGAATTTGTTGCTACATTACTTTTTTCTGCTTACTTAAAAGCGAAAAACTACTTAGCAACCGCTTAACTCATTACTTATAGGATATATCGCGTATTATGGCTGCAAAATTTAACCTTTTAGTTATAAATGGTCCAAATTTGAACATGCTTGGCAAGCGTGAACCGGATAAATACGGTTTTCAAACGCTAAGTGAAATTATGAGCGAACTAACCAGTGCCGCTGATAGTCTAGATGTTGAGTTAGCACATTTTCAAAGTAATAGTGAGCAAGCCCTCATTGAGCGAATACACAGTGCTTGGCAAGCGGTTGATTACATAATAATTAACCCTGCTGCATTTACGCATACAAGCGTTGCATTACGTGATGCATTGCTAAGTGTTGATATTCCGTTTTTTGAAGTGCACTTAAGTAATGTGCACGCACGTGAAGCCTTTCGTCATCATTCGTATTTTTCTGATGTGGCACAAGGCGTGATATGTGGATTAGGTGCAATGGGTTACCACGCAGCATTAAATGCCGCTGTGAGCCGGTTGAAAAACTCGATTTAATTTTAAATTAACACACAAACAAACAGGCGGGTCGTGTAATGGATATTCGCAAGATAAAGAAGCTTATCGAATTAGTAGAAGAATCAGGTATTGCTGAGCTAGAAATCACTGAAGGTGAAGAATCAGTACGTATTAACCGTAACAACATGAGCGCAGGCCCTGGTTACCCGCAATTTGCTCCACAGCAATATGCACCGGCGCCAGCAGCCCCAGCTCCAGTTGCAGCAGCTCCTGTAGCAGTTGAAGCAGCAGCTCCAGCAGAACCTACTGGCCATCAAATTAAATCACCAATGGTTGGATCTTTCTATGCAGCAGCGTCTCCTGAAGCTCCAGCGTATGTAGAAGTTGGTCAGCAAGTTAAAGTTGGCGATACGCTTTGTATTATCGAAGCTATGAAAATGATGAACCAAATTGAGTCAGATAAAGCCGGTACAGTAAGAGCTATCTTAGCTGAAAATGGCGAGCCAATAGAATTTGATCAACCTCTATTCATCATTGAATAATAGCGTAACCTAAAAGGCCAACTCTAATGTTAGATAAAGTAGTCATTGCAAACCGAGGTGAAATTGCACTTCGTATATTGCGCGCCTGCAAAGAGCTTGGGATCAAAACGGTTGCTGTGCATTCAACGGCGGATCGCGATCTTAAGCATGTATTGCTTGCAGATGAAACCATCTGTATTGGTAGACCATCAGCAACTGAAAGTTATTTAGATATCCCGCGCATTATTGCTGCGGCTGAAATAACTGACGCTGTAGCGATTCATCCAGGTTACGGTTTCCTTGCAGAAAACGCTGATTTTGCCGACCAAGTTGAGCAAAGTGGTTTTGTATTTATTGGTCCAAAAGGTGACACTATTCGCCTTATGGGTGATAAAGTTTCTGCTATTTCAGCAATGCGTAAAGCAGGCGTTCCATGTGTACCAGGGTCTGATGGTCCGGTATCAGATGATAAAGAACGTAACATGCAAATCGCCAAACGAATCGGTTACCCGGTAATCATCAAAGCCGCTGGTGGCGGTGGTGGTCGTGGTATGCGTGTTGTTCGTAGCGAATCTGAACTTATTGATTCAATTGCATTAACACAGCAAGAAGCTAAGCAGTTCTTTGGTAATAGCATGGTTTACATGGAGAAATTCCTTGAAAACCCACGCCATATCGAAGTTCAAGTATTAGCAGATGGCCAAGGTAATGCAGTACATTTAGGTGAACGTGATTGTTCTATGCAACGTCGTCACCAAAAAGTAGTTGAAGAAGCACCAGCGCCAGGTATTACTGCAGAAACACGTAAATTTATTGGTGAACGCTGTACACGTGCATGTATCGAAATCGGTTACCGCGGTGCAGGTACGTTTGAGTTTTTATACGAAAACGGCGAGTTTTACTTCATCGAAATGAATACACGTATTCAGGTTGAACACCCTGTAACTGAAATGGTTACTGGTATTGATTTAATCAAAGAGCAGTTAAAAATTGCTGCGGGTCAACCATTATCATTCACGCAAGACGACGTTGTTATTCGTGGTCATGCTATTGAGTGTCGTATTAATGCTGAAGACCCTGAAACGTTTATCCCTTCACCGGGTAAAATTACACGTTTCCATCCTGCTGGTGGCTTAGGTATTCGTTGGGACAGCCATATTTACGCTGACTATACGGTTCCACCACATTACGATTCAATGATTGGTAAGTTAATCACTTACGGTGAAAACCGTGACGTAGCTATTGCCCGCGCGCGCAATGCACTTAACGAGCTAGTAATTGACGGAATTAAAACTAATACTCCTTTGCATAAGAGAATTCTTGCAGATGAAAACTTCCAAAATGGTGGTACTAACATCCACTATCTTGAGAAGAAATTAGGATTGTAATTCTAGCCTGTAAAAAGGCGTTTTATCTTAGTTAATAACCCGAGTTATTAAGCTGATTTAAATAATTGAAAATCCGATATCAGGAGACTGATATCGGATTTTTTAATGCCTGTAATTTAAGTTTTATAGGCAATAAAAAAGTCCATAAAATATACTGCAAAGAGTAAATTCGATGGACTCAATATTTATATAATATGTTGAACTAACATTACACTAATTTAGATTCAATTAACTGTAGTGCTTCTTCTAAAATTGTTTCTACTGCTTTTTTAGCGCGCTCAGGATCGCGTGACTTTATAGTCTCTAAAATATCAGCGTGCTTAGCAACATCTGCGCCCGGTACACCTTTAATGTGGTTTGTATAACGAATACTTACTCTAAGAGCTGTACTAATAAACTCAGTTAACTGCACAAAAAAGCGATTGTTACTGGCCACTAATATGCTGGTATGAAAAGCAATGTCGGCTTCTAATGGGTCGTCTAAGCCTTCGTCTGCTTCAGCCATACGGGCTAAGGCACTATCTATGTCAGCGAGTTGTTCAGCAGTTGCATTTAGTGCTGCAAGAGCGGCCGCTTGTGGTTCAAGGGCTACGCGTACTTGAGTAAACTCTTTTAATAACGACAGTGATGGCTTACTGCTTAAAATCCAACGTAGTACGTCGGTATCAAACATGTTCCAGCTACTTTCAGGTAATACACGAATACCTTGCTTAGGACGCGATGAAATTAACCCTTTAGCAGAGAGCATTTTTACCGCTTCGCGGGTAGCGCTGCGACTTACATCATACTTTATACATAAATCGGCTTCAGAAGGCAGGCCTTCGCTTACAGGGTAAACACCACGCACAATAGCAAAACCCAAATCGTGGGTTAATTGTTGTGTTAAATTTTGACGGGGTTGGCTTTTCATTGCGCAGGATTCCGAGTTGATATATTGCTTTATTATATATCATATATCATATTAATGTACTTAAGGATATGATATAAACTTTTAATTAGTTAAATATTTTAGCACAGCAATAACAACTTAGTTTGGCTCTTTATACTGTAAATGTAAGTTTATAAAGGGTTTAATTAAAATTGAAAATGCGCTGTATGGAGAGTTGAATTTGAACACCCTAGCTCAATATCATAGTCTTTCTGGTAAAGTTATTTTTATTACAGGCGGTGCATCAGGCATTGGTAGAGCAATGGTTAAATCCTTTGTAAACCAAAATGCAAAAGTGGCATTTATAGATATTGATGATAAGGCAGCGCAATCGCTTATTCGTGATTTACCCAATGCAAAACTATGGTATAGGCAAGTTGATGTAACTGACTCTCATGCACTTCAGCAATCACTTGTGGATGCATGCGCCGCTTTTGGTGCCATTAATGTACTAGTTAATAATGTAGCGAACGATCGCCGTCAAGCAAGCGAAGACGTTACAGTGCAAGACTGGGATCAGTGCTTACAAATAAACTTAAACCCTGCATTTTTTGCCTCTCAAGTTGCTATGTCTTTTATGAAGGGCGATGGAGCGGGCAGTATCATTAACTTTAGTTCTATTAACGCTATTATGGGGCAACCTCAAATGGCAGGCTATGTAACCGCAAAAGCAGGCCTAATAGGTATGACTAAGGCACTGGCTCGCGATTACGGCGAGTTTGGTATTCGCGTTAACGCTATTTTACCAGGGTGGGTGGCTACCGACCGTCAACTAGCAAGCTGGTTTACCGAAGAAGAGCAAGTTAAGTGGATGGAAGCCATGGCGCTTAAAAAATTAGTAACTCCTGAAGATGTTGCTAATTTGGCACTCTTTTTAGCCGCCGATGAAAGCAGTATGATCACCGGGCAAAGTATTAAAATTGACGGTGGGAGGCTTTAAAGCTTGGCTACTTCATCTCTTTTTATTGCTGTTGACTGGGGCACGAGCCATTTACGCGCTTATTTGTGCGAAGTACGAGCGCAATCAACACTTAAACTATTAGCACAACGTGATGGCCCAGGTGTTGTTAAAGCAAATCAAAATTTTGAGCAAACCCTAATCGAGACCATTGCAGTGTGGAAGCAAGAATATGGCAGCTTACCTATATATATTGCAGGACAAATTACCTCAAGCATCGGCTGGCACGAAACACCTTATTTAGAATGCCCAATTAATCCCGAAGGGTTACTTAATGCTGCTGTTAGCTTTGATTGCGATGGACATATTATTAAAGCGTTACCTGGCACAAAGTGTACGCTGCAAAATGGCTTGTTTGATGTAATGCGCGGTGAAGAGCTGCAAATTTTAGGGTTTTTAAAGCAAAACCCAGAGTATCAACAAGGTAAAATATTACTCTGTTTGCCTGGCACACATACCAAATGGGTGCTTATAAACAATGGCGAAATCATTTGCTTTAAAACAGCCATGACCGGTGAGTTATATGATTTGTTATGTCATCAAAGTGTTTTAATTCCTAACGACTGTGCAGAAGGTGAGTTTGACTTTAAAGCATTTGAGCAAGGCTGTGAGCTAACTTTAGGTAGTGATAGCGGTAACTTGGCACATGGTATTTTTAGTGTGCGTACCCGCCAGCTTTCAAAGGAGTTAACGCCAGTACAAGCTAAAGCCTATTTGTCGGGTGTATTAATTGGCAGCGATGTACGAGCAGCTCGCCACGCTAGTGAATGGCAATTATTAAGTGATACACAAGTTGTGGTGATTGGCACAAAGCAGCTGAATAAGTGTTTTACTACGGCGCTTAACCAAATAGGTGTGAAGTGTGTTGAGTTTGATATTAAAACAGCGACGCTTAGTGGCTTTAATTATTTATTTAATTTAGAGTCAAAAAAATAAACCCCTTTATAACGGTTAAATTATAAAGGGGTTAACAGGAAGCTATTATAACTTGATAGTTAAGCGCTTTTAGCTGCTTGGTTATGCTCAATATAATCATTAAGCGCAGCAACTTGCGCCTCATTAAAACGTAGTCCTAATTTGCTGCGGCGCCATAAAATATTGTATGCGTTTTCTGCCCACTCTTCATTTAGCAAGTAATCTACTTCTGCTGCAAATAAACCATGGCCAAAATCTTGGCCTAAATCACTCAGCCCAGTTGCACTACCTAAAATATGTTTAGCACGAGTACCATAAGTGCGTACAAAGCGTTTAAGTGTTATTTCAGGTAGCCATTCGTATTTTGCTTTTAGCTCTGATTTAAGTGCTTCTACAGAGCTAAAATCACCACCAGGGAGCGGACTATGTTTGGTCCACGCATTGCTCATTTGCGGATAAAAATCTTCAAGCTTATTAACCGCAGCTTCGGCAAGTTTGCGATAAGTTGTAATTTTTCCGCCAAACACACTCAGTAGAGGTGTTTGCTTAGCATCACTCGAAAGCTCTAATTTATAATCGCGAGTAACGGCTTGTGCATTAACTGATTCGTCATCAAGTAATGGGCGTACACCAGAAAAGGTATGTACTATGTCTTCGCGTTTAATCGGTTGTTTAAAGTAGGTATTAGTAATATCAATTAAGTAATCGATTTCTTCATCACTAATTTTAACGTCTTGTGCCTCACCTTTGTGCTCAACATCAGTCGTGCCAATAAGTGAGTAATCATCTTCAAACGGAATAACAAACACAATACGCTGATCTTTATTTTGTAAAATGTAAGCTTGTTTTTCATCGTGAATGCGCGGCACCACAATGTGGCTGCCTTTTACAAGGCGAATATTTTGTGGTGATTTTTCTGTTAGTGCTTCGTCAAATAATTTAGCAACCCAAGGGCCCGCAGCGTTAACAATACCTTTGGCAGAAATGCTGTATTTAGCTTTACTTTTTTGCTGCTCAAGCGTTACCTGCCACTTACCTTGCTCGCGTTTGGCATTTACACACTTAGTTTGCGTGGTAATAACGGCGCCTTTTTGCTGCGCTGCTAGGGCGTTTAAAACGACTAGGCGAGAGTCATCAACCCAGCCATCTGAGTATTCAAAACCTTTGGTAATAGAAGGTTCTAGTACGCTATTTTCGCCAAACTTGATGCTTCGAGAACCCGCTAGTGTTTCGCGCTTTGCTAGGTTGTCATACATAAACAAGCCAATACGAATCATCCACGCAGGGCGGAGGTGTTTTTGATGCGGCAATCTAAAGGTTAGCGGCCACATAATATGAGGTGCGTTTTTAAGTAGCACTTCACGCTCTGCTAGCGCTTCTTTTACTAATCTAAATTCGTAATGCTCAAGGTAGCGCAGACCGCCGTGGATCAGCTTAGAACTGTTTGAAGATGTTGCACAGGCAAGGTCTGATTGTTCGCACAAGAGTACTTTTAATCCTCTGCCTGCTGCATCAGCTGCTATTCCAGTGCCGTTTACACCGCCACCGATGACTAGTAAGTCATATTCGTTATCTGCTAATTCCACCGAGCTAACCTTTTTATTTGTAATATAAATAAGACATAAACATCATAAAGCTGCTGTTTTCATTTGACAATAGAAAACCCAGTTTTTTATTCGTTAATTTTGACGCCAATCCATTTTCAATTTAAAGCAGTAAAACATGCCTTTTAAATCTAGCATTTAGCTAAGTTAAAAAAGCAAAGTGGCTAAAGTACTGGCCTTAACCACTTAGTATTTACTGCGGGCAGTTTTTATTCGTTAAGCACACTTGAGCTACGCAGTGCTGCCATTTTGCGTATAGATCGTTACGCTCGTCGGCACTCATGGTGGGCTCAAAGCGACGGTCGCATGTCCACATTTTAGATAACTGTTCAGTTGACTCGTACACACCTGCTTGCAAGCCTGCTAAATAAGCGACCCCTAAAGAGGTGGTTTCGGTCACTGTTGGTCGCTCAACTGTTGCACCTAAAATATTTGATAAAAAGGTCATAACCCAATTATTTTTTACCATACCGCCATCTACACGAAGCACACTTGGGCGAAGGCCATCACGCTCCATCGCTTTTTGTAAATCTTTGGTCTGGTAGCCAACTGATTGCAGCGCTGCAGCAACAATAGTGCTAATACCAGAGTCGCGTGTTAGCCCTAAAATAGCGCCACGTGCATTAGGGTCCCAATAAGGAGCGCCTAAACCAGTAAACGAAGGCACTAAAAATACACCATGATCGAGCGGTACATCTTTAACCATCGACTCACTTTCGCCAGCATGGCTAAGTAGTTTTAAGCCTTCAACAATCCACTGCATAGTTGCGCCAGCCATAAATATACTGCCTTCAATGGCGTAAGTTGGCTTGCCGTTTAATCTATAAGCAACAGTGGTCAGTAAGCGGTTTTCTGAGGTCAGTGCTTTTTCGCCAGTGTTAAGCATTAAAAAACAGCCAGTACCGTAAGTACTTTTAGCCATGCCTTGTTCAAAACATGCGTGTCCTACAAGCGCAGCTTGTTGATCGCCTGCAATACCACAAACACGAATTGGCGCGCCAAAAATGTCAGCGCTGGTTGAACCAAACTCGTCAGCTGAATCCATTACTTCTGGCAGCATAGATTCTGGAATATCGAATAACTCTAAAAGCTCTTGATCCCACTGCTGGGTATGAATATTAAATAACATGGTGCGCGATGCATTGGTTGCATCGGTTCGGTGCTCTTTACCGCCAGTTAGCTGCCAAAGTAGGTAAGTGTCAACCGTACCGAAGGCGAGTTCGCCTGCAAGGGCTTGTTCGCGTGCGCCTTCAACGTTATCTAAAATCCAACGAACTTTAGTGGCCGAAAAATAAGGGTCGAGTAATAAGCCTGTTTTATCGCTTATTGTTTGGCAAAGCTCATCAGTTGTTAGGCTTTCGCAATAGTCACTGGTGCGACGGTCTTGCCAAACAATTGCGTTATAAATTGTTTTGCCTGTTTTTTTGTTCCATACCAAAGTGGTTTCGCGCTGATTGGTGATACCAATGGCAATAATTTCTTCAGGCTTTACATCGTTTTTAGTTAACACTTCGCGACTAGTGCTAAGCACTGTTTGCCAAATATCGTTAGGGTCGTGTTCTACCCAACCATTTTGTGGAAAATGCTGCGAAAATTCTTGTTGTGCTGTACCAAAAACGTCTGCATCTTTTGTAAACAAGATGGCCCGAGAGCTTGTGGTTCCTTGATCAATTGAGAGTATGTATTTGGACATGATATTTGTGTTATTTATCTTATCTTATATATGACTAGATTGCCTTTAACCGAAGTTAATGGCAATGGTTTTTTCTTAAAATAGCAGATTAAAAAATAAACACGCCAATATTTGCTGGTAACTCTTTTATATAAAAGGCGTTTTATTTTTGCATTATTTTAAGGGCGTATGCGGCTATTGATTAAAACAACCGCTTAAAGCTTATTATTACTTGGTGTGAGGTTTAGCTTGTTGCCAATCCATACCGGTAGAAAAGCGATTATCAAACCCGCGCCACTGAGGCAGCGGCTTACCATCAACAACAGCTTGGTCGCCGTTTTGTGGTAAATCTAAGTATTTACACTCGCTGGCTATGCCTTTTACGTGGCAATCCATCATGGCAAGTACAAAGTGTTTGTTGGTCTCGTTTAGTGTACGCATAGACCACGAAGGCTCGTAGTAATGGCCTATATCTAACTCACTGCTGCTTTGTGCAATAGCAGGGGCTGGGTGTGGTGCAATATTATGGCGCGCATTTTTGTAAGTAAGCATGTACTTATCTTCGCTGCCTGTTTGGTTATAAAGGTTTTTAATGCCTTCATAGCCTGAAATGTCATCTAAGTTACCGGCTACATAAAGCGAAGGTACTTTAATATTTGCCATTGCTTTGGCATCAAATATAGCGTGCTGTCCGCCCCACGGTGCAAAGGCCACCATCGCTTTTATACGAGGGTCTATTTTTGGGTTTTGGTATTGTCCACCAGCGCAGCTGTTTAGTAATTGCTGTACTTTTTTAATTTGAGCTGGGTCTTTCATACCCGTAAACATAGCCGTAGTTTGCTCATTAAAAGCGTAACAACCACCTATCGTATTTACCGCGCCATAGCCACCCATTGAGTAACCAATTACACCTGCGCTTTTGTTATCTACCTGCTTGCTGGCAAAGTTGTTTTGCTCATTAAAGTAATTAATTACAAACTGCTGATCGCGTGAGCGATTTATAAGCGTGCTAAAAAAGCCAGAGAACGGTGCGTTTTTAAAATCAACATCGGCATTGGTTGAGTCAGTATGGTCAATAGCTACCACAATGTAACCGTGCGACGCTAAATGCTCGCCAAGGTAGTACATAATTGTACGGTAACCGGTATAACCGTGCGAAAGCACTATCACAGGGTAGTGCTCTTTATTATTAATGGCGACATCACGCATTGCATCGGCTTGCAAAGTAAACTCTTTACCTGAGCGAGTTTCATCTGTGTAGCTGCTAAGTGGCGCTTTTGCTGTATTTGCAGCCGGATACCACACCTCTACTTTTAAAGGACGATCTTTTTGACCTTGTGTAGCGGGGTCAAATTGCGCAGGGTTAACTAAATCAAGTGTTTGCACACCTACATTGTAGCTACCTTTAGCTGCAAGCTCTGGCAGTACTTCGCTAGTGATTGGCGGGTATAGCTGCTCTGGTTTATTAGATTCAGCAACAGCTACACTGGCAGATAAACTGCACGTTGCAAGTAATATGGCTTTTGAAAGCGCCTTGAGTGTGTGTGTCATTGTGTGTCCTTGTTGTGTATTTTTATTTTTTAATTAGTCAGTTCAGCCGACTCGACGGCATTGCTGTATTGCAGCTGCCACTGTGCTCGCAAGGTATCCATTATGTTCATAACTCGTAAGCTAGTACTGAGGGGCAACACGCTGCTTTGAGTTTGTTTTTGTAATATACACTGCGTGACATGTGCAATTTCAAACTTAAAGTTTTCATCGCCACTAAAGTTGTATTCAAAGTACTGAGGGTCTTGGTCTTTTATGTGTAGCTCTAGCGTTTGTGCACCTACAAACTGAGGTATTCGAATATAGCCAAGCTCACCATTAATACATGCTTCTGTTGGGCCATTTTGCTGCAGTGCGCTGGCAAGAGATGCAAATTGCCCGTTACCGTAATCAACTATAGCAGTGCTTCGCTCATCAACGCCGGTTGTGCTTTTATGTACAAAGGAGTTGATGTGTTCAGGGGCTTTATTAAATACCACATCAGCAATCGAAATAGGATAAATACCTAAATCGAGCAGGGCGCCACCCGCTGTTACAGGGTTCATTAATCGGTGAGTGTCGGCAAAGCTGCCAGGTAAACTAAAGTTGGCATTAACACTGTGCACATTACCAATAACACCTTCACTTAGGAGCTGTTGTAATTTTACTATGGCTGGTAAAAACCGCATCCAAACGCCTTCCATTAAAAAGCAGTTTTGTTGCTTGGCAAGCTCAGTGAGACTTTGCAACTGCTTAGCATTAACGGTGATTGGTTTTTCGCTTAGCACGTGCTTATTGTGTTTTAAGCATTGGGCTATCGTTTTAAAGTGTTGATCGTGGGTATTGGCAATATAAATAGCATCTATATCTGGGCATTGCATAAGAGCTTGATAGCTTTCATAGCCTTGAATATTGTACGGTGTGGCAAATTCTTTAGCGCGCTGTATACTCGTTGATGCCGCGCCAATAAGCTGTGCATCACTGCAATGCGCAATGCTTGTAGCAAAGGTGTGAGCTATATTGCCACACCCAATAATTCCCCAATTAACCTTTGCCATGCTTATTCCTTAAGTTTATTTAAAAAGACGTAATCTGTAATCCTGAACCCGCTGAACATACGTAAATATCAGCATTTAAATTAAAGCGTTCAAAGTAATGCTTTTCTACCGCTGCTTTAATTAGTGGTACTTCCGCATCACGACATAAACATACAATTGCGCCACCAAAACCACCCCCTGTCATACGAACTGCGCCACGCTCGCCCATCGCTTCTTTACAAATTTCTACTAAGCCATCGGTTGCAGGTACGGTTACTTCAAAGTCGTGTTTAAGTGATTGATGCGATGCAGCCATTAGCGTACGAAGTGCATCCATATCGTTATTTTGTAGTGCAGTAGTTGCTGCAATTACACGGTCGTTTTCGCTAATTACGTGGTGTGCACGTTTATATTCGTTTTCGCTTAATGTCGCTTTTACTGCTTGCAGGCCAGCCATGGTGGCTTGGCGAAGTGTTTCTACACCCATTTTTACAGCAGCTTGTTCGCAGTCAATACGGCGCTGGTTGTATTCGCTATCAACCAACTTACGCGGGTAGTTTGAATTAACAATAACAATATTTAAATCATCAGGAACTTTAACTGATTTGGTTGCGAGGTTTTCACAGTCGATTAATAGTGCATGACCATTCTCGCCTTTAGCTGAAATAAGCTGATCCATAATGCCGCATTGGCAATGCATAAAGTCGTTTTCGGCTTCTTGACCAAATAGCGCAATTTGCTCTGGCGGTAAACCAAGCTGTGCAATATGGTTAAACATACCGCCTACAGCAACTTCTAGTGCGGCCGATGACGACAAGCCACTACCTTGCGGTAAGTTGCTGTCAATAAGTAGGTCGGCGCCACGCAGTGTGTAGCCCGCTCTTTTAAGAACATAAGTAACAGCACGAATGTAGTTACCCCATTGCGACTGGCCTTCAGTGATTTCTTCATCAACACTAAAGCTGTCTTTTTCGCCTGGGTAATTTAAAGAATGCACAGTAATAATATTGTCGTCGCGCTCTTTAAACATCACTTGGGTACGAAACTCTAACGAACACGGTAAAACAAAACCGTCGTTGTAGTCGGTAAATTCGCCAATAAGGTTTACACGCCCCGGTGCTGCTGCAATACCTTGAGCAGGCGCGCCATACAGTGACAAAAATTGTTGTTGGAATTCGTTAAGCTTCATCTGTGTGTCCTGCTGTATCTTTATAGTGTGTTGTACTGGCTGCTTTTAAAATAGAAGCAGCGGTTTCTGCGCTTAAATCGCGTTGGCTTTCGCCTAGCATTTCGTAGCCTACCATGTGTTTTTTAACAGTAGCAGAGCGAAGTAGCGGCGGATAAAAATGAGCATGTAAGCGCCAATATTGCTCATCAGAGCCTCTGTTAGCCGGTGCATTGTGCCATCCCATTGAGTATGGGAAGCTGCAATTAAATACGTTGTCGTACTTAGTGGTTAATACTTTAAGTGCCTGTGCCAAAGAGTCGGTTTGGACATCGTTTAGCTGGCTAAAGTTTTGAATATTATCTTTAGTTACTAGCATTGTTTCAAACGGCCACGCAGCCCAAAATGGCACAACAACAAGCCAATGTTCGTTTTCAAATACAACACGTGTTTGATCTGCTTGCTCTTTTTGTGCGTAATCGGCAAGCATAGCTGTACCATGCTTTTTATAATAAGCAAGCTGCTGGGTATCTTCGGCTTCTATTTCGGTTGATAAATGCGAGTGGGCCCATACTTGGCCGTGAGGATGAGGTTGCGAACAACCCATTATCTCGCCTTTATTTTCAAAAACTTGTACGCATTCGTACTGCTGTGCAAGCTCTGTGTAATTTTGTTTCCAGGTTTTCACTACTTCGTGCAATGCGTTTTGGCTAAGCTCTGGTAGTGTTTTATTATGCTCTGGAGAAAAACAAATTACGCGGCATTCGCCACTGGCTTCGTCGGCAATAAATAAATCACTGTCTGACTCTAAGCTTTGTAATTGCTCGCTGGCATTAGGCGTTAATGCACCAAAGTCATTTCTAAATACGTGTGTGTATTTATAATCTGGGTTACTGTCGCCATTTGCACGGGTATTACTTGGGCAAAGTGGGCAGCTTTCATCGTGTTTTGGTAATACGTTTTCGTTAACGGCTTCTGTTGCGCCTAACCATGGGCGGTTATTACGATGTGGTGACACTAATACCCAACGACCCGTTAGCGGGTTTTTACGTCTGTGAGTACTTTCTAATAAAGCCATGTTAACTCTCCAACCCACTTGGGTAATTAGTTTGCCAGCGCCATGTGTCGTTTGTCATGTCGCTAAGTGTTAGTTCTGCGTACCAGTTAAGTGTGTTTTGCGCTTTTGTAGCATCGGCGTAGTTACAGGCAATATCACCTGCTCGGCGCGGTGCAATCTTATACGGAATATCTTTATTGGCTGATGCGCTAAATGCGTTGATCATATCAAGCACAGAATAACATTGCCCTGTGCCTAAGTTGTAAGCATGAAATGCGGTATCTGTTTTATGCTGCATAAATGCCGCAACATGACCTTTAGCTAAATCTAAAACATGAATATAGTCGCGCACACCTGTGCCATCTTCGGTGTCGTAGTCGTCACCAAAAATATTAACCACGTCACGTTTACCTACTGCAGTTTGGGCAATAAATGGCATTAAGTTATTAGGAATACCATTAGGACTTTCACCTAATAAACCACTTGGGTGTGCACCTACTGGGTTAAAGTAACGAAGCGCAATACCCATAAATTGACTGTTGGCATTACATACGTCTTGCATGGCTTGTTCAACCATGACTTTAGTCCAACCATAAGGGTTCGTTGCGCGTATAGGGTGCTTTTCGTCAATAGGGAGGTAGTCTGGCTCGCCGTATACTGTAGCCGATGAGCTAAATATAATATGGTTAACGCCTTCATCTTGCATGTTTTGTAGCATGCTTAATGTGCCCGACACGTTATTTTGATAATAACGCAGCGGTTGCTCGGTAGATTCGCCAACGGCTTTTAAAGCTGCAAAGTGAAAAACAGCTTCGGCTTTAGTGTGTTTTAGAGCGAGCTTAAACTGTTGCTCGTCTTGTATGTCGCCCAAAATAAACTCAAACCGAGTACCCGTAATCTTTTCGAGTTGGTCAAGTACCCGCGCACTTGCATTAGACAAGTTATCATAAATAACAGGCGTAATACCTGCTTCATGCAATGCAATACATGTGTGGCTACCTATGTAACCCATGCCGCCAGTAACTAAAACTTTCATGTTATTTCTCGAAAAGTGTATTTATATGATAAATACTACTATTAAGGTGGTTTAAAAACAATAGTTATGATTGCTGAGTAATTCAAATAAAAGCCTAAAAAATATTCAGCTTAAACACTCATCTGCCTTTTAAAGGAATACTTTTATATTAACTAACATAGGCTTAGCTTTATCAATTAATTCTATAAACTGATTCAACTATTGGCCTAATTATCAGCAGTAAGTCGGGGTGCTAATATAGCGAAAATAAAGTAAGGAGAGATCAACATGAACAAAACAATTTTACTTACCGGCGCAACCGATGGCATTGGGCTAGAAACTGCAAATATGTTATTAGCACAAGGTCACACCGTATTATTACATGGCCGCAGCCAAGCAAAGCTCAATGCGCTGCAAGCAGCTTTAACCGAGCAATACCCAAATGCAAGTACACATACTTATATTGCTGATTTAAGCGATATGAGCCAAGTTCAAACTTTGGCAAAAAATGTATTAGCCGATATGGCCGAAAATAATAACCAGCTCGACGTACTTATTAATAATGCAGGCGTTTATCAATTAGTTGATGCTACAACAATTGACGGCCTTGATGCTCGCTTTGTTGTAAACACGATTGCGCCATATCTTCTTACAAAACTATTATTACCTGTCCTTGGTCATGATTCGCGAGTGGTTAATGTGTCATCAGCTGCGCAATCAAGCGTTAACTTAAATGCACTTATAGGTAACACTGAACTTTCTGATAGTGCGGCTTATGCACAAAGTAAATTGGCTATTACTATGTGGTCACGTCATTTAGGGCTTGAGCTTAAAGATATTGGGCCATTAGTTGTATCGGTAAACCCTAAATCGTTACTGGGAAGCAAAATGGTAAAAGACGCTTACGGTATAGATGGTGGGGATTTAAAAATTGGCGCAGATATTTTTTGTCGCGCAGCGCTTAGTGATGAATTTAAAGATGCCGCAGGCCTGTATTTTGATAACGATACAGGACGCTTTGCGCCTCCTCATGTTGATGCACTTAATAATGCTAAAAATCAACAGCTCGTAGATACGTTAGACAGTATTTTAGCACAGCTTAAATTAGGTAAAGCATAATGAAAAAGCATGTTACCTGGACAGTACAAGGCCAAATTAAAGAAGGTAAATACGATGAGTTTTTACTGGTAATGGCACAATTAGTTACTTTGGCTAAAAGTGAAGCGGGCACTTTAGTGTATGAGTGGACAGTAAGTGATGACAAGCGCAATGTACATATTTACGAGCGTTACCAAGATGAAGATGCTGCTAAAGCGCATCTTGCTGGTTGGGGCGAAAGTGGCCCACTATTTTTAAGCGTAGTCGATATGGATAAAGTAACGGTATTTAGTCAATTATCAGAAGAGTTTGCACAAGCCTTTGCAGGCCCAAGCAGTGTATTTATGAAACCTGTGGGTGGCTTTGTAAAGTTTTAGAGAAAATACCCATTGTTGATCTAAAGAGCTCACCTCATCAGTGAGCTCTTTTTTTAGTGGCATTACTGCTCTTGCTGTAAGCGCTCGTATAACCAATCTTTTAATTCTGTACGTTCGTGTTTTAATAGATGCATTTGTTGATCGCTTATGGGCGCATCTTTGAGCTCTAACACTCTAATCTCTTTATCTAGCTTGTCGTACTTATCTGCTTTTTTTGCAAATTCAGTATCGCTTTCATTTAACTCGGCAATGGTCTTTAAGTACTCTGGAAAGTCATTTGTTAATGAGTGGTCTTCGCCTAACATATTCGCTCCTTAGTAGGATATAAATGAGCTCACAAGTAAGTGAGTTGTATAAGTGAATTACTGCTTTTCATATAATACACTGGGGCTTACATAGATATAATTCAACCATTGAGCCACTAATTTGATGTAGCACAAACAATCTGTTTATTTTGCTCAGTAAGGCATTTCACCAAAGTATTTAATAGTGCGATCAATAAATGCACGTACTTTAGAGGTCAATAATTTATTGTTGGGGTATACAGCCTACGTAGGTGTATTAACTAGTCGTAAAAAGCTTAGGGTTCGATATTATTGCTCAAGGTGCAAGGAATCTCTGGCTAGAGAAAATAAATTTAAATATCATCATGATTCAATACGTTAGTAAATCTCTTAACCAGAGTTCAAGTTAAGTAAACCAATACCCGCTAAAGGCTTTTAAGCATTTTAGCTAAAAGAGTTAATTTTTAACGCTTTTTGCTAATTTATGTTGGTTAATTAATAGTGGTAGAATGCAGCGCTTAGTACCACTTGTGTAAAGTAGTGGTCAATAATTTATAAGGTCTGTTGTGTAATGCTGTTGATGATCGACAACTACGATTCGTTTACTTACAACTTAGTGCAATATTTTCAGCGTTTAGATCAAGACGTTTTAGTAAAACGTAATGATGAGCTAAGTATTGCACAAATAAAACAGTTAAACCCGCAGCACATCGTGTTATCGCCAGGGCCATGCACCCCTAACGAAGCGGGTATTTCACTAAATGTTGTTGAGCAACTAAAAGGGCAATATCCTATTTTAGGGATTTGCTTGGGGCATCAAACTATCGCACAAGCTTTAGGTGGAGATGTAATTCGTGCTAAAAAAGTAATGCACGGTAAAACATCACCCATAGTTCATACTAATAAAGGGGTGTTTAAAGGCTTAGCTAATCCGTTAACGGTATGTCGTTATCATTCTTTAGTGGTTAAAGCGCAAACTCTGCCTAAAGAGCTTGAAGTAACCGCATGGACTCAAACTGAGCAAGGCGAGTTTGACGAAATTATGGGGTTGTTACACAATGAACTTGCTATCGAAGGTGTGCAGTTTCATCCCGAAGCTATTTTAACTGCTCAAGGCTTAGAACTGCTTGATAACTTTTTAACTCGCTTCTAATGTTATAATACACATAGCATTTTATACTTTATTAATGGATGTCATGACTGAACTTGTAGCCCAGCAGCGTACTGCCAAAATACTAAGCCAACGAGCTCATGACTTATTGCTTGGGCATAGCTTTGCGCATCAGCAAATTGGTTTCATTCATACATTAGATATAGATTACGGCGAACCCATGAAGCAGCGTACCTTGCTGCAGGTTGAAGTGGCCGCACAGAATAAACGCCAGCAAAGCAGTACTGCACATCATAAGTACCGCGCTCAAGCCAGTGAGCAACTGCACAAAACAATTGAAACAGCTATATATAAGCAGCTCGAAGATATAGATGGCGTAATTCATAGCACCATAGGTATTGAAGATGGTATTGCCAATATACTCGATATATTAGCGGTAAAGTCAGCATCGGTAGGGCGTTTAGAGCCATTGGTTAATGATATAAGCTGGTTGGGTAGGGAGTTAGTAACGCTCGTTAATTTACCTTACTATCGTAATCAACGTAGTAAAAACACGTCTGTAAAAGTAGATAAACCATCGCTTGCCCTTCGTTATATTGGCCTTGATAACTTACAGCTAGTTATTCCTACATTTGCTGCCCGCCATTGGATGCCACATAGCACCGAACCATTTTCGTTATTAAAGCGTCGTTTACGTGACAGTGCCATGGCAAACGCCATTGCTGCGCAAAAAATTGCACAAATTAATAATGTAAATGACGTTCATGCATTTACCCTTGGGATGCTTTTAGATGTAGGGCGAATTGCATTAGTGCGCTTGTACTTAAAAACGTTTGAGCAAATATGGCAACGTAAAGTACAGCTAGCCCGAAATGAAAACCAAAAAGATTTACACACTGCTTTATTAGAGCTTCAGCCCGACTCGCTATTTTTAACTACTCTACTTAGCAATAAATCGATAGAAGTAAGCGCTAAGGTAATAGACAAAATGGCTTTTAAATATTTACCGTTTAAAGGGGTAATGCAGCAGCTAGTAAATGGGGTAGATAAGGGCGATACATTACTGCCATTAACAGAAGTAATGCTAAAGGCACGGTGCTATTCTCAATATCTTAATTTAAAAGAACATCAACTTATTGAGCCTGATGAAGCTCTAAGCTGGTTTTCGCACTTTAAGTTCACTAAAACGGAACTAAAAACCCTCCAATCGAGTAATTTTACCAATTTAGCTATTCAAATTGACTAAAAATCTGAATTTTTTGTTAATTTTTTTGCGACTAACCATTCATTTTCATCTTATTGTTATATTACATATTTGCCGATTAAAGCGTGTGCGCCTCTGTACTCATGCGGTTAGTTGCCTAAAAATAAGCATTAATAGCTATGCAAATAGTTATTCACTATCTATGAAATAATATCTTTAGCCCTTTATTTTCAAGGGATACATGAAAGTTTTTAACGAGACAGATATCAGTAATTCTGAAATAATGTGCGTCTGAAAATTGAACCACAAAGCAATTTTGCGCAATTATCAGGTTACTGATCTTGCCTATAAAGTTGGTTACAAATATTAACCAAACACCTATTTTGATGTTTTGTGTTGCTCACAATTAAGAGGAAATAAAATGACAGTCAATCGCGAATTATTTGATCACGTAATGGTTCCTAACTACGCACCTTCAAGCGTAATTCCTGTTCGAGGCGAAGGCTCTCGCGTATGGGATCAACAAGGTCGAGAGTTTATCGACTTTGCTGGTGGTATTGCAGTTAACTGTCTTGGCCATTGCCACCCTGCATTAGTAGGCGCATTAAAAGAGCAAGGCGAAAAAATCTGGCATCTATCTAACGTAATGACCAATGAGCCGGCACTTCGCCTAGCTAAAAAAATGGTTGATGCGACATTTGCTGAAAAAGTTTACTTTGCCAACTCTGGCGCAGAAGCAAACGAAGCCGCGCTTAAATTAGCGCGTCGTTTTGCACTTGATAAGTTTGGCGCAGAAAAATCACAAATCATCGCGTTCAACAAAGGTTTCCACGGTCGTACATTCTTTACCGTAACTGTTGGCGGCCAAGCTGCATATTCAGATGGTTTTGGTCCTAAGCCTGGCGACATTGTACATTGTGATTACAATGACCTTGCTGCATTTGAAGCACTTATCAGCGATAAAACATGTGCCGTAATGATGGAACCTCTACAAGGTGAAGGCGGTATTGTTTCACCAACTGATGAGTTTGCTCAAGGCGTTCGCGATTTATGTACTAAACATAACGCACTGCTTATTTTTGATGAAGTTCAAACAGGTGTTGGTCGTACTGGCGATTTATATGCATACCAAGGCTTAAACGTAGTACCTGATATTTTAACTTCGGCTAAAGCACTTGGCGGCGGTTTTCCTATTGGCGCTATGATCACAACAACTGAAATTGCACAGCACCTTAAAGTAGGCACACATGGTTCTACTTATGGCGGTAACCCGCTTGCCTGTGCTGTTGCAGAAGCGGCATTTGATACAGTAAATACCCCAGACGTACTGGCTGGCGTAAAAGAAAAAGCAGCATTATTTAATGAACTACTTAGCGCGGTTAACGAAAAATACAACGTATTTAGCGAAATCCGTGGCCAAGGTTTATTAATTGGTGCAGTAGTGAACGAGCAATACAAAGGTCGTGCAAAAGAGTTTTTAGTGGCAGGTACTGAGCAAGGCCTTATGTCACTAGTTGCCGGTGCAGACGTAGTACGTTTCACTCCATCTTTAGTAATTCCTGAAGCGGACATTCGCGAAGGTATGGCACGCTTTGAAAAAGCAGTAGCAAGCGTAGTAAACGCATAAGCGACTTAAGCCAACCAATTAAGGGCAAGCACCGCTTGCCCTGCAATTCCTATTTACCGTTATTTATAAGGGAGCAAGCGGACTCATGATGATCCTTCGCCCAATCCAGCAAAATGATTACTCAGCATTACTGAAAATTGCCCACGAATCTGGGCATGGTTTTACGTCTTTGCCATTAAACGAAGAACTATTGCAAAAGAAAATAGACCATTCTGTAAGTTCATTTGCTAAGCAAACGTCACAACCCGGTGACGAAGGCTACCTGTTTGTTCTTGAAGATAGCGAAACCGGTGATGTTGTAGGTACGTCTGCAATTGAAGCTGCGGTAGGGCTTGATGATGCATTTTATCATTATCACTTAAGTAAAGTGATTCACTCTTCGCGCACATTAGACGTATACAAAGCGGTTGATATTTTAACGCTATGTAACGACTACACAGGCGCTACAGAGCTTTGCACATTGTTTTTAAAAGATGGCTATCGTAAAAATTGTAACGGTAAGCTACTTTCAAAAGCGCGCTTTATGTTTATAAAGCAGCATCAAGAGCGTTTTGCACAAACAGTGATTGCAGAAATGCGCGGTGTGTCTGACGAAAACGGCAGTAGCCCTTTTTGGCAGTGGCTTGAAGAGCACTTTTTCTCAATGGATTTTCCAACAGCCGACTACCTAACAGGTATTGGCCAAAAGGTTTTCATTGCTGAACTAATGCCTAAATACCCAATTTATGTAAATTTGCTAAGTAAAGATGCGCAAGCCGTAATAGGTAAAGTACACGACAACACACGCCCAGCAATCGAGTTATTAAAAAGCGAAGGTTTTACGTTTAATGGCTACGTAGATATTTTTGACGCGGGCCCAACTGTTGAAGCCAAAGTAGATAACATTGCGACGATTCGTAATGCAAATAACTTTAACGTTGAAATTGGCGAAATGACTGGCGACACCATGGTGTTACTAGCTAACGAAAAGCTTGAAGATTTTAGAGCAACCGTTGCACCAATGACATTTGACGAGCGCGCAAAAAGCCTTATTTTATCGCAAGAAGTAGCAGATGCATTGCATTTGCAAACTGGCGATATTGTTAGTGCAACCACGATTTAATTTAGGAGAAAGTATATGACTCATCCTGCACAATTTATTAATGGTCAATGGTCACAAGGCCAAGGCACAGAATTTAATTCAGTAAATCCTGCAAATAACGACGTTATTTGGCAGGCATCATCAGCAACTGCGGCGCAAGTAGACACCGCAGTAAATGCAGCGCGCGAAGCGTTTTATGCATGGGCTGATAAAAGCTTTACTGAGCGTTTAGAAATAATTAAAGCATTCGCAGCGCAATTAAAAGAAAACAGCGAAGAGCTCGCTATTACTATCGCACAAGAAACAGGTAAGCCACTGTGGGAAACTCGCACAGAAGCGGGTGCTATGGTTGGTAAAATTGCCATTTCTGAAAAAGCATTTTTAGAGCGCACTGGCGACGTAGAAAACGCAATGCCACTTGGCCGTGCGATGATTCGTCATAAGCCACATGGGGTTGTAGCCGTATTTGGTCCGTATAACTTTCCGGGTCACTTACCTAATGGCCACATTGTGCCAGCGCTTTTAGCCGGTAACACGGTTGTATTTAAACCGTCTGAACTGACTCCTAAAGTTGCCGAGCTTACGCTTAAACTGTGGGAAAAAGCAGGCTTACCAGCCGGTGTAATCAACCTCATTCAAGGTGAAGTAGAAACGGGTAAAGCCCTTGCTGCTCACAAAGGGATTGATGGCTTGTTCTTTACGGGTTCTTCGCGTACTGGTCATATTTTACATGAACAGTTTGCGGGTCAACCGGGTAAAATTTTAGCGCTAGAAATGGGTGGTAATAATCCACTTATTATTACTGACGTTGAAGACACTAAAGCGGTTGTTCACGATATTATTCAATCAGCGTTTATCTCAAGCGGCCAGCGTTGTACATGTGCACGTAAACTGTTTTTACCTAAAGGTAGCAAAGGCGATGTAATTTTAGAGCGCCTTATCACTGCAACTAAAGCGATTAAAGTAGGTAACTACGATGATGCAGACCAGCCATTTATGGGCTCTATGATCTCATCAGCGGCAGCAGCGGGCATGGTTAAAGCGCAAAACGAGCTTGTTGAGCTTGGCGCTCAAGTATTAGTAGAGCTTGAGCACACAGCTAATACTGGCTTTGTAACACCAGGTATTATTGAGTGTACAAATATTAGTGACTTCCCAGATGAAGAGCATTTTGGACCACTTTTAAAAGTATTCCGCTTTGACGACTTTGACCAAGCCATTGATAAAGCAAACGATACAACCTTTGGTTTATCGGCTGGTTTATTAAGTGATAGTGCAGCAGATTACGACCATTTTTTACGTCGTATTCGCGCTGGTATTGTTAACTGGAACCGCCCAATTACTGGCGCGTCAAGCGCAGCACCATTTGGTGGTATTGGCGCATCGGGCAATCACAGAGCAAGCGCGTATTACGCAGCTGATTACTGTGCATACCCAGTTGCTTCAGTAGAGCTTGAAAAAGTAGCGATGCCAGCAACACTAAGCCCAGGCTTAAAAATAGATTAAGCAGTAATACTACTTAATCATTATAAAAGCAGCTTCGGCTGCTTTTTTTGTATTGCTATCGTACAAGGCTAGTAATTATCGACTCTTTCTGCTTAAATCAGCATAATTAAATATATTTAGGTGGTTCGCATAATGGTTTTAGATAGGCAAGGGTACGATGATTTGATCATGTATCTAACTCAAAATTTAGCATTGTTTGAGAAGCCAGGCGAAATAAAACCAGGCGCTCCAACAGTAATGGAATTAATCGAAGACGTCATTGCACAAAATGTGATGCTTATTTGCGAGCAGCACACAGACCTCAACACAGAGCAGCGTAGTCAAATTGTACGTGAAGTTGATGGCATAGTTTACGATTTAGAAGAAGTCCTCAGCAGCATCACCTCACAGCCTGTCACGGTTGAACAGCATGCCTTTATAGATGAATTTGCAGGTTTAGTGAAAAACCTCTTTGATAGTGCTTTAACGCAACAATCTTAGCCATTTTATAGCCCTGCGTTGCATTTTCATTTGCAACTACGGCTAAGTTGCTTACAATCAAGAAAATATTTTTTTGAGATATAACAATGCAAGCAAATGTAAAATGGGTTGAAGGCGATACGTTTATTGGCCGTTCTAATTCTAACCACAATGTTGTGTTTGATGGCGGTAGCGATAGCGCAGCACCAAGCCCAATGGAAATGGTTTTAATGTCAGTTGGCTGTTGCTCATCAGTTGATGTGGTTAGTATTTTAAAAAAAGCTAAACAAGATTTTTCAGACGTACAAGTGCAACTCAGTGCAGAACGCGCCGAAACAGCACCGCGCGTGTTTACCAAAATCAACTTACACTTTGTTGTTAAAGGCAATAATGTGTCTGAAAAGCACCTTGCACGTGCAGTTTCACTCTCTGCTGAAAAGTATTGCTCGGTTGCATTAATGCTTGATAAAACAGTAGAAATTACGCATAGCCACGAAGTTGTGCAAGATCAAGCAAAATAACGCTTTTTCCACGAGGAAAATTCGTATAAAATCCGCGAACTTTTCATTCTGCAGGTGCAGAACCCACTAATTTATAGGTTGGTTTATTATGAACAAACCCTTCGATAAACTTAAACTTCATGGCTTTAACAATTTAACCAAAAGTTTAAGCTTTAGTATTTATGATATTTGTTACGCAAAGACCGAGCAACAACGTAAAGAATATATTGAATATATCGATGAGCAGTACAGTGCAGATAGACTAACCGATATTTTAGGTGAAGTTGTTGATATTATTGGTGCTAACATTTTAAATGTAGCGCGCCAAGATTATGAACCGCAAGGTGCAAGTGTAACTATTTTGGTTTCAGAAGAACCAGTAGAAGAGCAGCAAAATTACGATGCTGACGAAGCACCAGGCCCATTACCTGATTCAGTTGTTGCACACCTAGATAAAAGCCATATTTGTGTACACACATACCCAGAAGCTCACCCTGATGATGGTATTTGTACATTCCGTGCTGATATTGAAGTATCTACCTGTGGCATTATTTCGCCACTTAAAGCGTTAAACTTCTTAATTCATAGCCTTGAGTCAGACGTAGTAACAATAGACTACCGCGTACGTGGTTTTACCCGCGACATAAACGGTGTTAAGCACTACATTGATCATGCTATTAGCTCGATTCAAAACTTCATGACAGAAGATACAAAAGAAGCGTACCAGATGATGGACGTGAACGTGTATCAAGAAAACCTGTTCCATACTAAAATGATGTTAAAAGAAACCGACTTAAATACCTATTTATTCGGCCTTTCTACTGATGAGTTATCGGACGAAGAAGAAGACGAGATCCGCTCTAAGCTGACTCGCGAAATGCAAGAAATATTCTATGGCCGTAACCTGCCAGATACAGAATAATAGCAACGAATTAAATTAAAAATGGCGCTCAGTGAGCGCCATTTTTTTATGGCTAAAAAAGCCCAGCTAATTAAATTAGCTGGGCTTTTGAATATATAGCGTATTAATTAATCATGCTGTAAATAAGTGCAAATACAGCAAGTGAGCCAACCGCTAATATAAATAGCGTGCTTAATCGGTTGCGGTATTTATGAAGTGCAGGCACTTTATAAACTGCAATCATTGGCATGATGAATAAGATCATTGCGATGATAGGGCCCGATAACTGATCCATCATGTCTAAAATACTTGGGTTTTTAACAGCGCAAAACCAAATAGCTAAAAACATAATTAGCACACCAATTTTATCGGCCGCTTTTGCGCTTAAGCTTGTTTGTTTAGTTACTAAACCCGTAAAGCTCTCACGTGCCCCTAAAAAGTGACCCAAAAACGACGATGTAATAGCAATAAAGGCAACAAGCGGCCCAAGTGTGGCAATAAACGAGTTATCAGTAATATTAGCAAGGTAGGATAAAACCGATACGTTAGCGGCTTTAGCAGCGGCCATTTGCTCGCCTGTAAGCGACAACACGCAAGAGAACACAAATAACAGTACAAAGGTAATAAGTAGTAAGCTAGTGCGCTTTAAAATCGCCTCAGACTTATGTGTAGCTTGTTCACCGTAGTGACCGCGTTGCACGTTTACAAAGCTTGAGATAGCCGCTGCGTGGCTAAACGAAAACACAATAATAGGAATCGATAACCACAACGTTTTACCAAAGCTGCCCATTTCAGGCAGTGTCATATCTGGCATTTGCCAGCTTGGGATTAAATAAAGTGATAAAAAGAACAATATACCCACAAGCGGGTAAACTAAAATAGCAAAGGCACGCAGCATTAAGCGCTCGCCGCCCATCATTAAGCTAATCATACCTGCAACTAATACACCCGAAAGCAACACGCGAGAAGGTGATTCCATCCCCATTTGATTAACCATAAAGCTATCAACGGTATTAGTTAAGCCCACACCGTAAATAAGCAAAATTGGGAATATAGATAAAAAGTATAATAAAGAAATTAACCGCCCCGCAGTCACACCAAAGTGCTCTTCAACTACATCGGTAAAATCGGCATCTTTATTTTTTGATGAAAGTACAAAACGCGCTAATCCACGGTGTGCACAAAAGGTCATTGGAAATGCTAAGCATGCCAAAATAATTAACGGCCAAAAACCGCCAATGCCAATATTAATAGGTAAAAATAAAATACCCGCACCAACGGCGGTACCAAAAAGGCTTAAAGTCCACTGCGTATCGTGCAGGTTCCATTTAGAAGTGGGTGTGTTTGAAGGTGTGTGTGCACCTGTTGTTGATGCATTTGAAAGCGTTGCATCTTGAGATGTTGTCATGTGTGTTTATCCATTATTTAAATAACGATCGCGCGCAAGAATATAGTTTTTAGCTAAAAATTTCATGTTTTGAGAGGATTTGTAGACTAATTAATTAGACCAAATTGAAGGGTAAGTGTCATGAATACGAAACAGCGGTGTAAAAGTGAGCAAACCCTTAAGCGGCAGCACCACATTATAATTTTAAAGTAGGTTGGTTTGAGCGCAGCGAAACCCAACACGCTATAGTGTCACGCGAGCAGCAAAGCCGAGATAGGCGGTTTTCATAACGTAAAAATAGGGACTGGTCATTTTTATTGGTTTGCATTTAAAAATCAGAATCTGCTCCCAAAAGCTGTTAAGTAGAAGCCATTGATCTGAACTTCATAAGAGATTTTTATTAAACTCCGTTATACTTCCTGCAATTGAATATGCCAAACGAAGTAAATAGGCCACTAACTGCAATGAGCAAAGACATTCTCTTCCATACTACTTTTGCGCACGAAACCAGTAAAACATGGGTTGTATTTGTCCATGGAGCAGGTGGTAGTTCGGCAATTTGGTTTCGTCAGCTTAAAGCCTATAAAAAAGAATATAATGTATTGCTGCTAGATCTTCGTGGTCACGGTAAATCGAATAACTTAGTACAAAACTTTGTTGATAATAATTATTCATTTAATAATGTCTCTAAAGACATTATCGATGTGTTAGATCATAACAATATCACCAGCGCACACTTTGTTGGCATTTCATTGGGCACAATTATTATTCGAAATATTGCTGAAATTGCGCCGCAATATGTTTCTAGCATGGTGCTAGGTGGAGCGGTTACTCGTTTTAATACTCGCAGTAATACATTGGTTTATTTAGGTAATACTTTTAAACACTTCCTGCCTTATATGTGGCTGTATCGCTTATTTGCTTTTATTATGATGCCTAAAAAGCGCCATAAAGAATCTCGACTTTTGTTTGTTCGTGAAGCAAAACGCTTGTGCCAAAAAGAGTTTATAAAATGGTTTAAATTAGCCATGGATGTAAACCCTTTAATGCAATACTTCAAAGAAAAAGACATTGATATTCCCATTCTGTACATTATGGGCAAAGAAGATCATATGTTCCTTGGCCCTGTTAAAGAAATGGTAAAGCGCCATAAAAACAGCGTACTGCAAACTATTCACCATTGCGGCCATGTCTGTAATGTGGAGCGCCCAGACTTATTTAATCAGCACTCGCTTGCTTTTATCGCCCAGCAAAACCGTTAAGGGTTGTAGAAGGAATAGGATCGGTACATTCTTTTTTGATTTTCGCCCTAAACTCAAAACAAGACCTGATCCTAAAGGAGTTATTCTGAGTGGGGTACGTAGTAATCGAGAAGGTAATAAAAACGCATAGCTTGCTTGCACATCCCTATTGATAAGCAATGTTTACATTAGAGCTTTCTGATGTGAATATAAGATTAGTTTTTTTGAGTTGACCTTTCAATGCTGGAATCGGAGAAGAATACATAAATGGAATTTAAATCACATAAAATAATTATTGATCCAAACGACCCTTTTGAGAATGACAAGCTTGGACGAAAACCTCATGTCGAAAACTTTACTACACTCCTCAAAAACATTAGCTCACCGATTGTTTTATCCGTGAATGCTCCTTGGGGGCAAGGTAAAACTACATTTTTGGAGATGTTAAAAGCTAACCTACAAATAAATGATTGTTCGGCAATTTACTTTAGTGCCTGGGAAACTGATTTCGTTAATGATCCACTGCAAGCATTTCTGGGCGAGGTTAATAAAAAAATAGAGTCTCTTGTTGAGGGAGATAAAGAGAAAAGTAAAGCATGGGTTAATGCAAAGAGTGCAGGTGCACAAATTTTAAAAAAAGGTTTACCCGTGTTAGTAAAGCTTGCTACTGCTGGAATAATTGACGCTGAAAAAATAATTGAAGCTGAAGCAGCCAAATTCACGGAGGGATTATCTAAAGATTTTTTGGATGATTATACAAAGAGTAAAGAGGCTATTACTTCTTTTAAAGAGAATGTATCAAAAGCTTTAAAAAATGGAGATGGAGCTACAAGCCAATTATTTATTATTATTGATGAATTGGATCGGTGCAGACCTACTTATGCAATTGAGTTACTAGAGAGAATAAAACATCTTTTAGATATTGAAGGTCTTGTATTTGTAATTGCAATGGACAAACTTCAACTGTCTCATAGCGTTAAAGGGGTCTATGGTGCAGGGTTTGAAGCAATGGGTTATCTTAGGCGGTTTATTGATATTGAGTATATTTTGCCTGAGAGTGATTTAGACGCATTTATTGAACAGCTTTATAAAATATTTGAGTTTGATATTTTCTTTCAAAAAAGAACTCAATACCAATCATTTAGATACGAAAAAGATCACTTAAAGAATACCTTTAAATTATTGGCGAAAGCTAAAAAACTGTCTTTAAGGGAAGTAGAGCAGTTATTTGCGAAAGTAAATTTAGTAGTTAAATCTACAGCGGAAGATGTATATCTTTACCCTGACTTGTTAGCATTCTTGATTGTTGCTAAAGAGTACTATTACGAAAGTTATAGTGGGTATATTAATGGAGGAGATACACCAGAAAAGCTGATTAAAGTTCTTCATACAATAACCCCTAATTTGAAATCAATAGATTCTAGAGCGTGCGCAGTAATTGAAAGCTCTTTAATTGGAGCAAAAAATGATAGATACCACGGTAATATTGGAGAAGCACTAAAGTACCATGAAGATATAAGTTCTGATGAAAGTGCTAGTACAGAAGAACAGAGCTATTCATATGATGTAGTACAATTAACAAAAAGTTTTGACGGGTTTCGAAATTCGATTGATCTAGAGAGTTTAAAGCAGAGGATAGAAATGCTAGAAAGCTTCAAATTCAATAGTTAATATAAAGTCCTATTGTAGTTAAAGCTATCACTTGTCTTGCTGACAACTGATAGCTAACCACTAAAAACTACCCTTACTCTTCTATTGCACTCACTACAAAATACGGATTTAAGTACTCATCTTTAGTGTTATAAATAAGCGGGCTGCCATCAAGCTTAGTGACTTTAGCACCGGCTATTTCGGCGATTGCATGGCCTGCGCCTGTATCCCATTCGCAAGTTGGACCTAAGCGCGGGTAAATATCGGCGCTGCCCTCAGCTACTAAACACAGCTTTAGTGAGCTGCCTTTAGACACCATTTCAACCTCATCAAAGCGTTTTACAAACTCGGCTAAATCGGGTGATGGGTGCGAGCGGCTGCCTACAACTCGAATTAACCCTTTGTTAGGTTTAGTTGTTACTTTAAGCTCAATTCGCTCATCGCCTTTATCTTTAAATGCGCCAATGGCTTCGGCAGCTAAGTACGATACGCCAAGGGCAGGTGCATCTACTACGGCTAAAATAGGAATGCCGTTTTTAATTAGGGCGATGTTTACGGTAAATTCACCGTTCTTTTTAATAAATTCTTTAGTGCCGTCGATTGGATCAACTAACCAGTAGCTTTTCCACGTTTGGCGTACATCCCAGCTTATGTCGGCGTTTTCTTCACTGAGTATTGGAATATCAGGTGTGAGCTGTTGAAGCCCTGCCACAATCAGTTTATGAGCTGCTAAATCGGCGTCGGTTACGGGGCTTTCATCGGCTTTGTACTCAACGTTAAAATCCTTTTCGTAAATTCCCATTATCGCTTGGCCTGCTTTGCGGGCAAGGATGAGGGTTTCTTCTAGCAGTTCGGTTTGATTCATGGGGTTAACCTATATTATGTGCTTTTGTTTTAGATACGTTATCAGTTGTGTAACCGATTGGTCTAGGGTGTTTTTACTTGTATCTAAAATTATTTCTGGATTGTTTGGCACTTCGTAGCTTGAATCGATACCTGTGAAGTGTTTTATCTCTCCAGCGCGGGCTTTTTTGTATAAGCCTTTTGGATCGCGGCTTTCGCATACATCAAGTGGGGTATCGATAAAGACTTCAATAAATTCGCCTTCGTCTACTAAGTTACGCACCATGTCGCGTTCTGCTCTAAAAGGCGATATAAACGCAGTAAGTACTAACAAGCCAGCGTCGGTCATTAGTTTTGCGGTTTCGCCTACACGGCGTATGTTTTCAATGCGGTCTTCGTCGCTAAAGCCTAGATCTTTACACAAACCGTGGCGTACGTTGTCGCCATCGAGCAGGTAAGTGTGCGTACCTTGCTGGTTAAGCGCCGCTTCTAGTGCGTTTGCTACGGTGCTTTTGCCAGAGCCTGAAAAGCCGGTAAACCATAAAATAGCGGGCTTATGTTTTTTTTGCTCACTACGCTGTGCTTTTGTCGTTGCGTAGTTATGCCAAACTATATTTTCATCCATAGTGAGAGTCTCTTATGCTGTGAGCGCAGGTATTAAAACGGAAATACCAGCGGGATCAAGGTTAATACCGTGATTGAATAAATAATAGAAAGGGGTAAGCCCATCACTATGTAATCTTTTAAGCGATAGTTACCCGCGCTATAAACCATTAGATTAGTTTGATACCCAAATGGCGATATAAAGCTAGCTGATGCGCCAAAGGCAACCGCCATAATAAACGGTAGTGGGTCTACATTAAAACCAACCGCGAGCGAGTAAGCAACAGGGAACGACAAGGCAGCAGCTGCGTTGTTAGTTATAAGCTCGGTAAATAATACGGTCATTAAAAATATAGCTATAAACGCGCCGTACGGGCCAAAGTCGCCTAATACCATAAACAAAGCGCTTGATATTTGACCGGCAAGCCCAGTGCCTATCATTAATTTTGCAAGTCCTATAGCGCTGCCTACTACAACCAGTAACTCAAGCGGAAAACGGCGCTTTACTTCGTTAAGTTTTATGGTGCCGCTGAGCATTAAGCCAATCAGTAATACTAATAAGCCTTTAACCAGCGGCACTATGCCAATAATGCTTAAACCCAGTACTGCGGCAAAGCTTAGTAGCACAATATTTGATTGCTTAGGTGCAAGGTGGGCTTGTAAGTCAAACCCTGAAATATACACAAATTCGCGCTTTAAATTAGGCAAAGTGTAAAAGTTTTTGCCTGGTGCGAGTATAAGTGAGTCGCCAGCTTGTAATTGCACTTGCCCAAGGCCGCCTTGTAAGCGGTCATGTCCACGGCGAATGGCAATAACAGCAGCATGAAACTGCTCTCTAAAGCGGGCTTCTTTTACGGTTTTACCAATAAATTTTGAAGATTGACTTACGACTACTTCTACTAAGTGTTCTATGTCTTTTTGATGATTCTCGTGCACTACTTTTAAACCGTCAAAACGGGTAAGTAATGGCACCGATTTTATGTCACCTACAAACAGCAGCACGTCGTCTTTTTGAATAACTTGCTGTGGAGTGACTGCGCAAATGCGGCTCCCGTCGCGAATAATTTCAGCAAGGAATAAGTCTTTTAAATCACGTAGGCCGTTTTCTTCTACGGTTTGGCCTATTAATTTTGAGCTTGCTTGTACTTTACCTTCTAGGTAAAAAGGCACGACTTCTTGGTCGCTTTTACCGTTGTCGGGTAAGTATTTAAGCATTACTAAAATGGTAATTAGGCCTACGCTTAGCGCGCCTAAACCTACTAAGGTAAAGTCAAAAAAGCCCAGCGGTTCCATGCCCGCATCTACTGCAAAGCCATTAACGATTAAGTTGGTTGATGTACCAATAAGCGTAATAGTGCCGCCCAAAATAGCAGTGTACGACAGCGGTAATAATAGCTTTGAAGGGGAGTGATTAGGATTGTCTTTTATCGCTGTAATAAGCGATGCAACAACGGCGGTATTGTTAGTGAACGACGATAAAAAGGCGGTTGATAACCCCAATTTTGTTACCGATTTTACTAAACTACCTTTAGATAGCGATTGCGCTAACTTTTGAATTAGGGTGGTTTTTTCTATTGCGGTCGACACTAACACCAATAGTACTAAAGTGATAAGCGACGGGTTAGCGTAGTTAACTAGCATACTTTCAAGATCGATTAGCCCTGCTAAGTAGCTGGTGCCAATAGCGCTTACAAATAACCATGCTGGATTAATACGGGTGCCAAAAAGGCACCCGACTAAGGTAAGCATAATGCCTGTTAAAACGAGCTGTTCTACCATGCTTTTAAATTCCTAACAGGCTAAAGTTAACTTATAACTTAGAAATATCAAGCGCTTGCCAATGCGGGAAGTGCTTGCGTACTAAGCTGTTAAATTCAACTTCAAATTCGCTAAAGTTACTTTGCTTTGTTTGGCTTTGCAGTACTTGCTCAATCATACCGGCAGCAACAGTTAGGTTTGATAAGCGATCGATTAGGATAAACGAGCCTGTTTCGTGATTGCTGTGGTACTCGTCTGCCAAAATAGTTTCGGTTAGTTCAAGCGTTACAATCGCAATTTCGTTTAGCTGTAATGAGTCGCTAGTGCCGTGCTCAAGCGTGTTTACATCAATTGTGTAGTCAATCTTTTTAACAATAGCTGAGGTGTTTTTGCTACCTAGTTTTAGGTTATAGCTTTTACCTAACACTAATGGCGATTCATGCATCCACACAATTTTAGCTTGCAGCTGGTTAGTAACAGCGGCCGTTGAGTTTGCAGGTACGATTACATCCCCTCGGCTAATATCAATTTCGTTATTTAGGGTAACGGTAATTGCTTGGCCTGCTTCGGCGCTGTCCAGATTACCATCAAAGGTAACAATTTCTTTAATGCTTGATGTTTTACCCGACGGTAGTACTTTTATAGCATCGCCTACGTGCATCTTGCCCGATGTCAGTGTGCCCTGAAAACCACGGAAGTTTAAGTTAGGACGCACGACATATTGCACCGGTAGGCGCGCTTCAAAGCCTGTATCTGTTTCGGCTGCTGGCGAATCTTCTAATAACTCTAGTAGCGGCTTGTCGGTGTAATACGGTGTATGTGCAGAGCGTGTTACTACGTTGTCGCCTTTAAGCGCCGACATAGGCACAAACTTAATGTTTGATACGTTAAGTTGCTCAGCAAATTTAAGGTAATCGGCCTTAATTTTTTCATACACGGTTTCGTCAAAATCAACGATATCCATTTTATTAACGGCAACAACAAACTGTTTAATGCCCAGCGAGTCACAAATAAAGCTATGGCGCTTAGTTTGTACTTGTACGCCGTAACGCGCATCAACCAAAATAATGGCGACATCGCTTGTTGATGCACCAGTTACCATGTTGCGCGTGTATTGCTCGTGCCCAGGCGTGTCGGCAATAATAAATTTACGCTTAGCCGTTGAAAAGTAACGGTACGCTACGTCAATCGTAATGCCTTGTTCACGCTCAGCTTGTAGGCCATCAACTAATAAAGCAAGGTCAAGATCTTCACCTGCGTTACCTACTTTTTCGTTATCTTTATGAAGGGCTGCTAGCTGATCTTCATAAATTTGGTGGCTGTCGTGCAGTAGGCGGCCAATCAGTGTTGATTTACCGTCATCTACGCTGCCACAAGTAAGCATGCGTAATAAGCTTTTGTCTTGTTGGCGTGCTAGGTAGGCGTCTATGCCTATTTCTTTTACTTCGTTAAATGTATCGTTATTTTGGCTAGACATTAAAAATACCCCTCACGTTTTTTCTTCTCCATTGAGCCGGCTGAATCATGGTCAATAACACGACCTTCACGTTCAGATGACGTAGATAGCAGCATTTCTTCGATGATTTCGGTTAAAGTACTGGCTGTTGATTCAACTGCACCGGTAAGTGGGTAGCAGCCTAATGTACGAAAACGTACAGATTTCATTTGCGGTACTTCACCTTCATTAAGAGGCATACGCTCATCGTCAACCATAATCAAAGTACCGTCGCGCTCAACTACTGGGCGATCTTTAGCTAAGTACAATGGCACCATTTCGATGTTTTCTTGATAAATGTATTGCCAAATATCAAGCTCAGTCCAGTTAGATAATGGGAAAACACGAATGCTCTCACCCGGATTAACTTGGCTGTTGTAGGTATTCCAAAGCTCTGGGCGTTGGTTTTTAGGGTCCCAACGGTGGTGTTTGTCGCGGAACGAATAAACACGCTCCTTTGCGCGTGACTTTTCTTCGTCGCGGCGTGCGCCACCAAATGCAGCATCAAAGCCGTATTTATCTAGCGCTTGTTTTAAGCCTTGGGTTTTCATTATGTCGGTATGTTTACCCGAGCCATGCGTAAACGGGCCTACACCCATTTCAATGCCTTCTGGATTTTTGTGTACCAGTAGATCAAAGCCATATTCTTTAGCTATACGGTCGCGAAACTCGATCATTTCACGAAACTTCCAGTTGGTGTCTACGTGTAATAACGGAAACGGAATTTTTGCAGGGTAAAATGCTTTACGCGCTAAGTGCAAAAGTACCGACGAATCTTTACCAATAGAGTAAAGCATTACTGGGTTCTCAAACTCAGCGGCGACTTCGCGCATGATTTTGATACTTTCAGCTTCAAGTTGCTGAAGGTGAGTTAAAGCCATTGTTAGTCGTCCTACTAAAATGATTAAAAGTTACAAATTTAAAATTCGGTTATGTATTTGATACATCTGTTAGCGGCTGTGCAAAGCTGCTTGTTTGCTCGTTTTTCCCAAACCACGCTAGTTGCGAGTGCAGGGCGGCTACTTCACCAATAATGAGTAGCGCAGGCGATATAATGCTATTGCGTTCAATTAAGTCGGCAAGTTCGCCTAATTGGCCTGTTACTACACGCTGATTTTTACGTGTACCGTTTTCGATAATGGCAACAGGGGTGTCGGCTTTGCGGCCATGTTTTAAAAGCTCGCCTTGTATGTGCGGCGATTTAATTACGCCCATGTAAATAGCCAGCGTTTGATTTGCTTTTGCCAGCGATTGCCAATCAAGTTCTTGACCGTCTTTTTTACAGTGGCCAGTTACAAATTGAATGGCTTGTGCATGGTCACGATGCGTTAGCGGAATACCCGCGTAAGCACTACAACCTGCAGCGGCTGTAATACCCGGTACAATTTGATAATTTACGTTGTTAGCAGCCAGTACTTGTACTTCTTCGCCACCACGGCCATAAATAAACGGGTCACCACCTTTAATGCGGCATACTTTTTTGCCTTGTTTAGCAAGGTCGACCAGCATTTGGTTGGTATCTTCTTGAACAACACTATGATCGCCTAAGCGTTTACCTACACAAATAAGGTCAGCATCACGGCGCACTAGTTCCATAATTTCGTCAGAGACTAAAAAGTCGTAAACAACCACATCGGCTTGTTGCATAAGTTGCAGTGCTTTAAGTGTTAAAAGCTCTGGATCGCCAGGGCCTGCACCTACTACGTATACTTCGCCTTCAGGTTCTGCTTTTGCATCTAGCATTTGCTCTAGTTGCTGCTGTGCGGCTTGGGTATCGCCGGTTTGTACTTTACTCACGACAGATGAGTCGAACACGCCTTCCCAAAATTGGCGGCGGTCTGAAAAATGCTTAAAGCGTTTTTTTACTTTGTCTCTAAAGCCACCGACAAGTGTTGCAAGTGGGCCAATATGATGTGGAATAAGAGTTTCGAGCTTTTCGCGTAAGCGACGTGCAAGTACGGGCGCTGTGCCAGCACTTGATATAGCAATCGTAATTGGGTCACGGTCAACAATGGATGGAAATATAAACGTACATTTAGGTTGGTCATCAACCACGTTTACAAACACATTGCGGGCATTGGCAAGTTCAAATACGTTGTTGTTTACTTCATCGCGGTCGGTTGCTGCAATAACAAGCATTTTGCCATCAAGGTGCGATTCATCAAAATAAGCATCAATAAGCGTTACTTCATTATTATGTGCATGCTCTTTTAGTTCGTCGCAAAACCAAGGCGCTACTAAAGTAACGCTTGCTCTCGCTTTTAAAAACGCGCGACATTTGCGTAATGCGACCTCTCCACCGCCAACAACCAATACTGGTTTGTTGTCGAGTTTGGTAAAGATAGGTAAATACTGCACGTTAATAAGACCCCTAAACAAATTCAAATATAAGAAAACGCTTTATTCTGATAAGCAGAATATAGCGGCTATCAATAAGTAAAAAATAATTAAAACCAAGTTGATATAACCAAAAGTTATAATAGGTGGGCTTTTTAGGCCTAAGAGCTAGTTAACAAGGGATTGCGCCGAGTTACAAGTAAAATAACCAGCTTATAGTGTTTGGTTATGAGCTATAGCGAGTTTAGTTTAATTTGTTAATATGGAGGCATATCAAATTTTGTACTTATACCATTTGCATTAAATTAGTGATCTATTATAGCGACGAGAAAATAGCTCAATAACAAGGCTAAAATTATGATACATAGTTGTTCTATATAAATAGTTTTTAACCTAGTTAGTGCGTTATTTAATACGCTAAAATGATCATGTTTTTAATAAAATTGGTATTACATAAGCAACGGAGCTCTAATGACACAACACCAAAAAGATGCCGCATTAGCAGTCGCACTGATGGATTTAACAAGCTTAAACACCAGCGATACCACCAAAAGCATTCAAGCACTTGTTGATAGCATAAATCCTACCTTAGGTACGCCTGCCGCAGTATGTGTTTATAGCGATTTTGTTGATGATGCAAAAATAGCACTCGCAGCGCGTGAGCTTAACCAAGTTAAAGTCGCAACAGTCACTAACTTTCCAACGGGTGATGCACCACTGAGTGATGTAATTAACGAAACACTTATTGCAATAGAGCGCGGCGCAGACGAAATTGATTTGGTTATTCCTTATAAAAAGTTAATCGCGGGCGATGCTCAAACTGTAGTTAACTATGTAAGCGAAAGTAAAAAAGCATGTGGGTCGCGCGCGCAACTTAAAGTAATAATAGAAAGCGGCGAGCTAAAAACCGACGCGCTTATTACTCAAGCCACGGAGCTTGCAATTGAAGGCGGTGCTGATTTTGTAAAAACCAGTACGGGTAAAGTAGCTGTAAATGCCACGCTTGAATCAACAAAAACGATGCTAACAGCCATTAAAAACTCAAATAAACGTGTGGGCTTTAAAGCGGCCGGCGGTGTTAAAACAGTGGCCGATGCTAGTGATTATTTAGCGCTAGCACGCGCAATAATGGGTGATGATTATTTGCAAGCAAATACATTTAGGTTTGGCGCTTCAAGCTTGTTAAGTGACGTTTATAAAACCATAGGGAAATAATCAATATCTTTGGATTGTAGGTTTATCTAACCGATTAAATTATTAGCAGTTTAAACAATAATGTAATTAATTAATTAGATTTTCCAATGTGGGTATCTTTTAGGCTTGTGTTAATGAACTGCGTAAGTATAATAGGCATCCACTTTGCAGGGGCGTAGTTCCAATTGGTAGAACAGCGGTCTCCAAAACCGATGGTTGGGAGTTCGAATCTCTCCGCCCCTGCCAGTTTTACTTGTTATTTGAGTAGTCTGAGATTAAAAACCGGTTTAAATTAAGTCTGTTTTTAAGTTTAGATTTTAATGGATTAACCCTGCCGTAGTGTAGGGTTGTTGTGTCTGTAGTTAAGGTAATAATATTATGAGCACGAATGTAGAAACACCATCAAGTGCGATGGAGTCAGTAAAGTGGTTAGTAGCAATCGCGCTACTTGCAGGCGCAGTTGTTGGTAATCACATGTATGCAGATCAATCTGTATTACTACGTGCTATTGGCGTTGTTGTTGCAATAGCGGCCGGATTAGCAATTGCCTCGCAAACATTTAAGGGACGTAACTTTCTTGCTTTCGCTAAAGAAGCTCGAATTGAAGTACGCAAAGTTATTTGGCCAACGCGCCAAGAAACTACCCACACGACATTAATTGTAATGGTTGCAACAGTGATTATGGCACTTATCCTTTGGGGATTAGATGGCATTTTATTCCGCGCTGTAGGCTTTTTAACTGGATTGGAGATCTGATCCCATGTCGGATGAGAACGAGAACAAAGAAATTAAGTTACGTTGGTATGTAGTACAGGCCTTTTCTGGTTACGAAAAGCGTGTAGCTCAAACGTTAATTGAACATATTAAAATCGAAGGTCTAGAATCGAGCTTTGGTGAGATATTAGTACCAACTGAAGAAGTTGTTGAGATGCGCGCTGGCCAAAAGCGTAAATCTGAGCGTAAATTCTTCCCAGGTTATGTATTAGTACAAATGGATATGAATGACGCAAGCTGGCACTTAGTGAACAGCACAGAACGCGTTATGGGCTTTATTGGTGGTACGTCTGATCGTCCTGCTCCTATCAGCCCTAAAGAAGCTGAGCGCATTCTTAATCGCCTACAAGAAAATGCTGAAGCACCTAAACCTGCTACATTATTTGAACCAGGTGAAGTTGTACGCGTTACAGATGGTCCATTTGCAGATTTCAGTGGTGTAGTTGAAGAAGTTGACTACGAAAAGAGCCGCGTAAAAGTATCTGTACTTATTTTTGGTCGTTCTACGCCAGTTGAGCTTGAATTCGGTCAAGTTGAGCAAGATAAGTAATTGATTAAAAAAGCTTCGCTAATTTTTATTTAAATTTTGGCATGAAGCTTGAAAAAGGCCGCTGATTAACTTATAATCAGCGGCCTTTTTGTATTAAGGTAAAATTTATTTTTTACTGTGCAAAAAGTACGAAACCAATTTTTAAACTGGGAAGCCGTTAGAGTACGCGTCCTCGCGCGCACAAGGCTGAGACCCACCAAATGAGGTATTTATAATGGCTAAAAAAGTTGAAGCTCTAATCAAGCTACAAGTTGCCGCTGGTATGGCTAATCCTAGTCCTCCAGTAGGTCCTGCACTAGGTCAACACGGTGTAAACATCATGGAATTCTGTAAAGCGTTTAACGCACGTACAGAGTCTATCGAAAAAGGCGCTCCAGTTCCTGTAGTGATCTCTGTTTACGGTGACCGTTCATTTACGTTCGACATGAAAACGCCACCTGCTGCTTACTTACTTAAGAAAGCTGCTGGTATCAAGTCAGGCTCAGGCCGTCCTAACACTGATAAAGTAGGCACAGTAACTCGTGCTCAACTTGAAGAAATTGTTGAGACAAAACGAACTGACCTTACAGCTGCCGATATGGACGCAGCGGTTCGCACTATCGCAGGTTCTGCGCGTGCGATGGGCTTGAACGTAGAGGACTAAGAAATGGCTAAATTAACTAAACGTATGCGTACTATCCGCGAAAAAGTGGAAGTAACTAAAGATTACGAAATCAATGAAGCAGTTGCTCTTTTAAAAGAGTTAGCGACAGCTAAATTCGTAGAAAGTGTTGACGTTGCCGTTAACCTTGGTATCGATGCTCGTAAATCTGATCAAAACGTTCGTGGTGCTACTGTACTACCTAACGGTACTGGTCGTGACGTTCGTGTTGCTGTATTCACACAAGGCGCTAATGCAGAAGCTGCAAAAGAAGCCGGTGCTGAATTAGTAGGTATGGAAGATCTTGCTGAACTAGTTAAAAAAGGCGAGATGAACTTTGACGTTGTTGTTGCATCACCAGACGCTATGCGTGTTGTTGGTCAACTAGGTCAAATCTTAGGCCCACGTGGTCTAATGCCAAACCCTAAAACTGGTACTGTAACGCCTAACGTTGCAGAAGCAGTTAAAAATGCTAAAGCAGGTCAAGTACGTTACCGTAATGACAAAAATGGCATCATCCATACTACTATTGGTAAGGTTGATTTCACTGCAGAGCAGTTACAACAAAACCTTGAAGCTCTAATTGTTGCGCTTAAGAAGGCTAAACCTTCTCAAGCTAAAGGTGTTTACTTGAAGAAAGTAACTATCTCTACAACAATGGGCGCAGGTGTTTCTGTTGACCAAAACACTTTAAGCACTATTGTTGCTTAATTGAGTGTTTACATGGCGTGAAATTTGTACTATAATTTCGCGCCATTTTGTTGATTAATTTATTAATTTGCAAAGTAAAGAATTCGGGTTGAAGTCCATAATTTCGTTAAGCCTTCGGGGTTAACGATAAATTGGGCTTCCGTCCAAGACCGTAGGTGGCTTCGGCCTTAATATTCACCTACGTAGACGGTGTAGACCCCAGATAGATTTTTCCTAATCCTTCTGGCTCTCGCCGTAAAAAGCATCTCTACCTTGTTTGGTAGGGAAGAGTAGAACAGGGGAATCCGATAATCGGTACCCCCATTAAACCAGGAGTAACACCCATGGCTTTAAATCTTCAAGGCAAAAAAGCAATAGTTGCTGAAGTCAACGAAGCAGCCAATGGTGCTCTATCTGCAGTTGTTGCAGATTCTCGTGGTGTAACAGTTGGCGCAATCACTGCCCTTCGTAAAGAAGCTCGTGCAAATGGTGTTTGGATGAAAGTTGTCCGTAACACTTTAGCAAAACGTGCTCTTGAAGGAACAGATTTTGAGTGTCTTTCTGATTCATTTGTTGGTCCAAGCTTAATCGCTTTCTCATCAGAGCACCCAGGTGCTGCTGCGCGTATCTTTTCAGATTTCGCGAAAAAGAATGAGAAATTCGAGCTTAAAACGGCCGCTTTTGAAGGAAATGTTGTTGATGCAGCAATGCTTGCTACATTACCTACATACGATGAAGCTGTTGCACGCTTAATGAGTGCTATGAAAGAAGCGTCTGCTGGCAAATTGTGTAAAACAATTGAAGCAGTACGTGTACAGAAAGAAGAGCAAGCTGCTTAATTTTAAGCTGTTTAATCTCACTTTCGGTGTAAAATTTATTTGGACTTAATGTCCGTTAATTATTAGGAAATTTGTAATGTCTGTATCTAAAGACCAAATCCTTGACGCAATTGCTGAAATGTCAGTAATGGACGTTGTTGCTCTTATCGAAGCAATGGAAGAAAAATTCGGCGTAACTGCTGCAGCTGCAATGGTAGCTGGTCCAGCTGCTGAAGCTGCTGAAGAGAAAACAGAATTTGACGTAATCCTTACTGGCGCTGGCGCTAACAAGGTTTCTGCAATCAAAGCTGTTCGTAGCGCAACTGGCCTTGGCCTTAAAGAAGCGAAAGCTCTTGTTGAAGCTGCTCCTACACCTGTTAAAGAAGGTGTATCTAAAGAAGAAGCTGAAGCACTTGCAAAAGATCTTACTGAAGCTGGTGCTGAAGTTGAGGTTAAGTAATTTAGCTTTTGCTAAGTTCGCTGCCTGAGAAATCAGGCAAGGGCTGGTGATTATTTAATCACCGGCCTTTTTGCGCTATAGAGTGATGCACTCTTTTAGTTCAAATAAAATCTGATTTTTTCTTTACTTTCAACGCTTTATAGTTTGCTAGTGTTAAAGTGGGATCTAATTAGAACAACAGTTAAATGTTGTAAAATCTTGGCATAGCTGCCAGTTAAGTCTGTTCTTACAAGAACAGGTCGGGTCAAAGATCAGCAAGCTGAGGAACCCCATGGCTTACTCTTATTCTGAAAAGAAACGTATCCGTAAGGATTTTGGTAAACGTCCACAAGTTTTGGATATACCTTTTTTACTGTCTACACAGTTAGAATCGTTTAAAAAATTCTTAGTGCCGGACGCTGATGGCGATCATGGTTTGGAAGCTGCCTTCCGTTCTGTGTTCCCTATTAAAAGCTACTCGGGAAATTCTGAGCTTCAATACGTAAGTTACCGTATTGGTGAGCCAGTTTTCGATGTAAAAGAATGTCAAATTCGCGGTGTGACTTATTCTGCTCCACTTCGCGTGAAACTGCGTCTTGTTGTTATGGACAAAGAAGCACCAGGCACAGTTAAAGACATTAAAGAGCAAGAAGTTTACATGGGCGAAATTCCGCTCATGACAGATACCGGTACTTTTGTAATCAATGGTACAGAGCGTGTTATCGTTTCTCAGCTACACCGTAGCCCTGGTGTATTCTTTGATAACGACCGCGGTAAAACCCATTCATCGGGTAAAGTATTATATAACGCACGCGTTATACCTTACCGTGGTTCATGGTTAGACTTCGAATTTGATGCAAAAGATAACTTATATGTACGTATTGACCGCCGTCGTAAATTACCGGCGTCTATCATCCTACGTGCACTAGAGTATTCTAGCGAAGAAATCCTAGATATGTTCTTCGATAACACTACGTTTGAAGTAACGAATGGTAAAGTTCTTATGGAACTTGTACCTTCGCGTTTACGTGGTGAAACTGCCGCTTTTGATATCAAGAGCGAAGACGGTGAAGTATTTGTTGAAAGCGGTCGTCGTGTTACGGCTCGCCACATCAAGAGCATCGAGAAGAAAGGCATTAAGCAATTAGAAGTACCACATGAGTACATCATTGGCCGTATTGTAGCTAAAAACTATGTTGATGAGTCAACTGGTGAAGTTATTGCAAATGCAAATGACGAGCTAACTCTAGAGCTAATGGCTGAATTGGTTAAAGCCGGTCACACTAAAATTGATACGTTATATATCAATGAAGTGGACAGCGGTGCTTACATGTCAAATACATTGAACATTGACTCTTCAAGCAGCCGTTTAGAAGCACTAGTAGAAATTTACCGCATGATGCGCCCAGGCGAGCCACCGACGAAAGACGCGGCTGAAGCCTTATTCCAGAACTTGTTCTTCTCTGAAGAGCGTTATGACTTATCTACTGTAGGTCGTATGAAGTTCAATAGCCGTGTTGGTTACGATACAGACACAGGCCCAGGCACATTAAGCAAAGAAGACATCGTGTCTGTTATGAAAGTATTAATTGCTATTCGTAACGGTCAAGGCGATGTTGATGATATCGATCACTTAGGCAACCGTCGTATACGTAGTGTTGGCGAAATGGCTGAGAACCAATTCCGTGTTGGTCTAGTACGTGTTGAACGTGCTGTACGTGAGCGTTTAAGCTTAGGTGACCTTGACGCGATAATGCCACAAGATCTTATTAACGCTAAGCCTATTTCGGCAGCGGTTAAAGAGTTCTTCGGCTCGTCTCAGTTATCACAGTTTATGGACCAAAATAACCCACTATCAGAAGTTACGCATAAACGTCGTATCTCTGCATTAGGTCCGGGCGGTCTAACTCGTGAACGCGCAGGCTTTGAAGTACGTGACGTTCACGTAACTCACTATGGTCGCGTATGTCCAATCGAGACTCCTGAGGGTCCAAACATCGGTCTAATTAACTCGTTGTCTACGTACGCACGTACAAATGACTACGGTTTCTTAGAAACACCTTACCGCAAAGTGGTAGATGGTGTTGTAACTGATGAAGTTGATTACTTATCAGCCATTGAAGAAGGTCAGTTTGTTATCGCACAGGCGAACTCAAACTTAACTGAAACCAATGAGTTTGTTGATGAACTTATTCCATGTCGTCACAAAGGTGAATCTACCTTTATGGGTCGCATGGACCAGCAGTATATGGATGTATCACCACAACAGGTGATCTCTGTAGCGGCAGCACTTATCCCGTTCCTAGAACACGATGATGCTAACCGTGCATTGATGGGTTCAAACATGCAACGCCAAGCAGTACCAACATTGAAAGCGGATAAACCGTTAGTAGGTACTGGTATTGAGTTAACACTAGCGAAAGATTCTGGTGTAACTATCGTTGCTAAACGTGGTGGTGAAGTAATGTATGCTGACGCAAGTCGCATCGTTGTAAATGTACATGAAGAAGAACGCATCCCAGGTGAAGCGGGCATCGACATCTACAACTTAACCAAATACACACGTTCTAACCAAAATACATGTATTAACCAAAAACCAACTTGTATGGTTGGCGAACCGGTTACTCGTGGTGACGTGTTAGCAGATGGTCCTTCGACTGACTTAGGTGACTTAGCCCTTGGTCAAAACCTTCGCGTGGCATTCATGCCATGGAACGGTTACAACTTCGAAGATTCAATCTTGTTATCAGAGCGCGTAGTTGAAGAAGATCGTCTAACGACTATCCATATTCAAGAACTACAGTGTGTTGCCCGTGATACTAAATTAGGTCCTGAAGAGATCACTGCAGATATCCCGAATGTGGGTGAGTCTGCGCTAGGCAAGCTTGATGAATCAGGCGTTGTATATATTGGTGCTGAAGTTAAAGGCGGCGATATCCTAGTAGGTAAAGTGACTCCTAAAGGCGAGACACAGCTTACACCTGAAGAGAAGCTACTACGTGCTATCTTCGGCGAAAAAGCGTCTGACGTTAAAGACAGCTCTTTACGCGTACCAAACTCTGTAACTGGTACTGTAATTGACGTGCAAGTTTTCACCCGTGATGGTGTTGAAAAAGATAAACGTGCGTTAGAAGTTGAAGACATGCAGCTTCGCGAAGCGAAGAAAGACTTCAACGAAGAGTTCCGTATTTTAGAAGCAGGCGTTTTAGACCGTGCACGCAAGCTACTTATAGCTGCTGGTTTTGATGAAGATAAACTTGCATCTCTTAATGCTGAAAAAGTACTTACGCAAAGCCTTGCTGAAGAAGACAAGCAAGCTGAGCTTGAGCAACTAGCTGCACAGTACGATGAGCTTAAAGCTGAATACGATAAAAAGTTTGAAAACAAACGTCGTAAAATTACCCAAGGTGATGATTTAGCACCAGGCGTACTTAAGATTGTTAAAGTATACCTAGCTGTTAAACGTCGTATCCAACCGGGTGATAAAATGGCGGGTCGTCACGGTAACAAAGGTGTTATCTCGACTATCGTACCAGTAGAAGATATGCCTTACGATGACAAAGGTCGTACGGTAGATATCGTATTGAATCCACTAGGTGTACCATCGCGTATGAACATCGGTCAGATCCTTGAAACACATATGGGTCTTGCTGCACGTGGTATCGGTGAACGTATTGAAGAGATGATGAAAGAACAACGTGAGCTTCATGAGCTACGTGAATTCATCAAGCAAGCTTACGAAATTGGTGAATCTCGCCAAGTTGTAGACATTGCTAGCTTCACTGATGACGAAATTCGTCGTCTAGCTGAAAACTTAAAAGGTGGTTTACCAATAGCTACTCCTGCATTTGATGGCGCGAAAGAAAGCGAAATCAAAGACATGCTTGAGCTTGGTGGATATCCTCGAAGTGGTCAGGTTACACTTTATGATGGCCGTACTGGCGATCAGTTTGAACGTCAAGTAACTGTTGGTTACATGTACATGCTTAAACTTAACCACTTGGTTGATGATAAGATGCACGCACGTTCTACTGGTTCTTACAGCCTTGTTACTCAGCAGCCGCTGGGTGGTAAAGCACAGTTCGGTGGCCAGCGTTTTGGTGAGATGGAAGTATGGGCACTTGAAGCTTACGGTGCTGCTTACACTCTACAAGAAATGCTAACAGTGAAATCGGATGACGTGAACGGTCGTACTAAGATGTATAAAAACATCGTTGATGGTAACCATAAAATGGAACCAGGTATGCCAGAATCGTTCAACGTATTGTTGAAAGAAATCCGCTCACTGGGTATCAACATCGAGTTGGAAGAAAATTAAGCCAATTAGATGCTGCAGTTAACGCTGCAGCATCTGTTACGGCTGAATAGAATGTAGGGACGAGACTATCCGTCCTCAAGATTAACTCCGACAGGAGAGCTAAGGTGAAAGACTTACTTAAGTTTCTGAAGCAACAAAATAAGACCGAAGAATTCGATGCAATTCGCATTGGTCTTGCTTCACCAGACATGGTTCGTTCATGGTCATACGGTGAAGTAAAGAAACCTGAGACTATTAACTACCGTACTTTCAAGCCTGAGCGCGACGGCTTATTCTGTGCCCGTATTTTCGGCCCAGTGAAAGATTATGAGTGTTTATGTGGTAAATATAAACGCCTTAAACACCGTGGTGTGATCTGTGAAAAGTGTGGCGTTGAAGTAACACTCACTAAAGTGCGACGCGATCGTATGGGTCATATCGACCTTGCGAGCCCAGTTGCACATATATGGTTTTTAAAATCATTACCGTCACGTATTGGCTTAATGCTAGATATGACGCTTCGTGATATTGAACGTGTTCTTTACTTCGAATCATTCGTAGTAACTGAGCCTGGTATGACAACGCTTGAGCGTGGTCAACTATTAGGTGAAGAAGAATACTTAGATTCACTAGAAGAGCACGGTGATGAATTTGAAGCGAAGATGGGTGCTGAAGCAGTTTTAGACTTGCTTCGTGAACTTGATCTTGCTCAATTAATTGCTGAGATGCGTGAAGAGTTACCAACAATTAACTCTGAAACTAAGCGTAAAAAAATCACTAAACGTCTTAAGTTAATGGAATCGTTCCACCAATCAGGTAATAACCCTGAGTGGATGATCATGACAGTACTTCCAGTATTGCCACCTGATCTACGCCCATTAGTACCATTAGACGGTGGTCGTTTTGCGACATCTGATCTAAACGACCTTTACCGTCGTGTTATTAACCGTAATAACCGTCTTAAGCGTCTACTAGATTTAGCAGCACCAGACATTATTGTACGCAACGAAAAACGTATGTTACAAGAAGCGGTAGATGCGCTACTTGATAACGGTCGTCGTGGTCGTGCAATTACAGGTTCTAACAAACGTCCTCTTAAATCTCTTGCTGATATGATCAAGGGTAAGCAAGGTCGTTTCCGTCAGAACTTACTTGGTAAGCGTGTAGATTATTCAGGCCGTTCTGTAATCACAGTAGGTCCTACACTTAAGCTTCACCAATGTGGTCTTCCTAAGAAGATGGCACTAGAGTTATTCAAACCATTCATCTATGGCAAATTAGAGCGTCGCGGCATGGCTACGACAATCAAAGCAGCTAAGAAGATGGTTGAACGTGAAGTTCCGGAAGTATGGGATGTACTTGACGAAGTAATTCGTGAACATCCAGTATTACTTAACCGTGCACCAACACTTCACCGTTTGGGTATCCAAGCGTTTGAACCTGTGCTTATCGAAGGTAAAGCGATTCATTTGCATCCATTAGTATGTGCGGCCTACAACGCCGATTTCGATGGTGACCAAATGGCGGTACACGTACCGTTAACAATCGAAGCACAGCTTGAAGCTCGTGCCTTAATGATGTCAACAAACAACATTCTATCTCCTGCGAATGGTGAGCCAATCATCGTTCCTTCACAGGATGTTGTATTGGGTCTTTATTACATGACTCGTGACCGCATTAACGCTAAAGGCGAAGGCGCGATATTTAAAGATCCAAAAGAAGCAGAAAAAGCATACCGCAGCGGCAATGCAGACCTTCACGCAATCGTGAAAGTACGTATTAGCCAATCAGTTAAAAACGAAGACGGCATAGTAGAAGACACTGTTACTGTTATCGATACAACTGTTGGTCGTGCAATTCTGTCTCTAATTTTACCTAAAGGCATGCCGTTTGCGTCAATCAACCAGCCGCTAGGTAAAAAGCAGATTTCTGGCTTATTGAATGAGTGTTACCGTCGTCTAGGTCTTAAAGATACAGTTATCTTTGCTGACCAAGTTATGTACACCGGTTTCCATTATGCAATGAAGTCAGGTGTTTCTATCGGTATTGATGACTTAGTTATCCCACCGATTAAAGCACAGATAATTGAATCAGCTGAAGCTGAAGTGACTGAAATCAACCAACAATTCCAATCAGGTCTTGTAACGGCTGGTGAAAAGTACAATAAAGTTATCGATATCTGGTCACGTGTAAACGAAAACTTATCACGTGAGATGATGGCTAACTTGTCAAAAGATACAGTTATCAATGCAAAAGGTGAAGAAGTAGAGCAACCGTCATTTAACTCAGTGTTTATGATGGCCGACTCAGGTGCTCGTGGTAGTGCTGCACAGATTCGTCAGTTGGCGGGTATGCGTGGTCTAATGGCACGTCCAGATGGTTCAATCATCGAGACGCCAATCACAGCTAACTTCCGTGAAGGTCTAAACGTACTTCAGTACTTCATCTCAACGCATGGTGCGCGTAAAGGTCTTGCCGATACAGCACTTAAAACAGCAAACTCGGGTTACCTAACGCGTCGTCTAGTAGACGTTGCACAAGATTTGGTAATCAATGAAGATGACTGTGGCACAGAAGATGGCTTAACAATGAAACCGCTTATTGAAGGTGGTGATGTTGTAGAAGCACTTCGCGAACGTGTTCTAGGTCGTGTTGTTGCAGAAGATATTGTAATTCCAGGTACTAATACTGTACTTGTTGAACGTAATGTTATGCTTGACGAAAAACTGTGTGACCTTTTAGAAGAGCACTCAGTAGATGAAGTTCGCGTACGTTCTGTTATCACATGTGATAATGACTTTGGTGTTTGTGCTAACTGTTACGGTCGTGACCTAGCACGTGGTCACATCATCAACGCTGGTGAATCAGTGGGTGTTATCGCGGCTCAATCAATCGGTGAGCCGGGTACACAGTTAACAATGCGTACCTTCCACATCGGTGGTGCGGCATCTAGAGCATCTGCAGAAAATAATGTACAAGTTAAAACTAACGGTACATTAAAACTTCATAACTCTAAGTACGTATTAAACACAGACGGTAAGATTGTTATTACCTCTCGTTCTACGGAAATTACTATCATCGATAGTCATGGTCGTGAGAAAGAGCGTTATAAAGTACCTTACGGTGCGGTACTAACAGTGCAAGACAATGCAGAAGTTCAAGGTAATGACATCGTCGCTACTTGGGACCCGCATAGTCACCCAATCGTTCTTGAGCATAAGTCAAAAGTATCGTTCAGCGATATCGATGATTCAAATACTGAAGCACAGACTGATGAACTAACCGGTTTAACCCGTGTAGTTGTAAAAGATCTTGCTAAAGTAAATACGAAAGAACCAAAGCTTATCATTGAAAGTGAAGAGCGCGGTCTGCAAGAAACACGTCTTCCTTCATTCACTACGATTGAAGTTATTGACGGCGTTACAGCAAACCCAGGTGACGTGTTAGCACGTATTCCGCAAGAAGGCTCTAAAACTCGTGATATCACGGGTGGTCTACCACGCGTAGCCGACTTATTTGAAGCTCGTAAGCCAAAAGATCCAGCTATATTAGCTGAAGTAACTGGTACAATTAGCTTCGGTAAAGAGACTAAAGGTAAGAAGCGTTTAGTTATTACTCCAGCTGAAGGTGATCATTACGAAGAGATGATTCCTAAGTGGCGTCAACTTAACGTGTTTGAAGGTGAGCAAGTGTCTAAAGGTGAAGTTATTGCCGATGGTCCTGAATCACCGCATGACATCTTACGCCTACGTGGTGTGACTCATGTTGCTAACTATATCGTTAACGAAGTGCAAGAGGTTTACCGTTTGCAAGGCGTTAAGATCAATGACAAGCACATTGAAACAATTATCCGTCAAATGTTACGTAAATGTACCATTATGCACGGCGGTGATACTGACTTCTTAGCCGGTGAACAAATCGAAGTGGCGCGCGTTAATATCGCAAACCGTGACCTTGAAAAACAAGGTAAGATACCAGCTAAGTTTGAAATCCAGTTAATGGGTATCACAAAAGCATCACTAGCAACAGAATCTTTCATCTCTGCAGCGTCTTTCCAAGAGACAACACGTGTTCTTACAGATGCGGCAGTGAATGGTAAGAGCGATGAGCTTCGCGGTCTTAAAGAAAACGTAATTGTGGGTCGTTTGATCCCAGCCGGTACCGGTTTTGCGTATCATCAAGAACGTATGGCTCGCCGTAAACAAAGCAAAGTAGTAGTAGAAGAGCAAACAGTAAGTGCAGAAGAGGCGACTCAAGCACTTACAGACGCTCTAAATGCTGATTTGTCTGGAAATCAATAAACTGTTCTTAATCAATAGATTAAGTGATCGTAAGGCAGTTATATGCTGTCTTACGATTAGTTTAGGTTGACAGGTTAAACTTTGCTCATTAAAATTCCGCCACCCATTTACTTGTGTGCTTAATGCAGGCTCGTAAATAAAGGGCGGATTTTTTTATTTTTTTCAGTAGTAATTTTAATTTCAGGAGCTATTTAAATGGCAACTATTAACCAGCTAGTGCGTAAGCCACGCCGTAGCAAGGTTACGAAAAGTAACTCAGCTGCACTAAAAGCGTGTCCGCAAAAGCGCGGTGTATGTACTCGCGTATATACAACTACACCTAAGAAACCAAACTCGGCGTTACGTAAAGTAGCACGTGTACGTTTAACTAACGGTTTCGAAGTAACTTCATACATTGGCGGTGAAGGTCATAACCTTCAAGAGCATAGTGTAATCCTAATCCGTGGTGGTCGTGTTAAAGATTTACCAGGTGTGCGTTTTCACACTGTTCGTGGTGCACTTGACTGTGCAGGCGTTAGCGATCGTCGTCAAGCTCGTTCTAAATACGGTGCAAAACGCCCTAAAGGGTAATTGTATTCCGTTAGTAAGGCCAAGCACTAAATATTTATAATTATTGTTTTGGGTGATTGACTCGAAAGAGCAAACCTGAATAAACCGGAGATACAAAATGCCTAGAAGACGCGTAATCGGTCAACGTAAAATTCTTCCAGATCCTAAGTTCGGATCGGAACTTCTTGCTAAATTCGTTAACATCGTGATGTTAGACGGCAAGAAATCTACTGCTGAAAAAATTGTTTATGGTGCGCTAGACGTGGCTGCTGAGAAATCAGGCAAGTCGCACCTAGAAATCTTTGAAACTGCACTTGATAACATCCGTCCACAGGTAGAGGTTAAATCTCGCCGTGTTGGTGGTTCAACTTATCAAGTACCAGTTGAAGTACGTCCAGTTCGTCGTAACGCATTAGGTATGCGTTGGTTAGTAGACGCTGCACGTAAGCGTGGCGAAAAATCTATGGGCTTACGTTTAGCTCAAGAAATCGTTGACGCTTCTGATAATAAAGGCACTGCGGTTAAGAAACGTGAAGATGTTCACCGTATGGCTGAAGCGAATAAAGCATTCGCTCATTACCGTTGGTAATCTGTCTTTAACCTTTAAGAGGATCATATGGCACGTACAACTCCACTTGAGCGCTATCGTAATATAGGTATTGTTGCTCACGTAGATGCAGGCAAAACCACCACAACAGAACGTGTTCTGTTCTACACAGGTCTTTCTCATAAGATCGGTGAAGTACATGATGGCGCTGCAACTATGGATTGGATGGAGCAGGAACAAGAGCGTGGTATCACAATCACTTCTGCTGCAACAACGTGTTTTTGGAAAGGGATGGATGCTCAATTTGACGCCCATCGTATCAATATTATTGATACTCCAGGACACGTAGATTTCACTATCGAAGTAGAGCGTTCTTTACGCGTACTAGATGGTGCGGTAGTTGTTCTTTGTGCTTCATCTGGTGTACAGCCGCAAACTGAGACAGTTTGGCGTCAAGCGAACAAATACGAAGTTCCGAGAATGATCTTCGTAAATAAAATGGATCGCACGGGCGCAGACTTCTTAGCAGTGGTCAGCCAGGTGAAATCTCGTCTTGGAGCAACGCCTGTTCCAATTCAGTTGCCTGTAGGCGCTGAGGACGACTTTAAAGGTGTTATTGACCTTATAAAAATGAAAGTGATTAACTGGAACGAAGCGGACCAGGGTATGACTTTCTCTTATGAGGCAATACCGGCAGAACTTCTGGAATTAGCTGAAGAATGGCGCGCTCATTTAGTTGAAAGCGCTGCTGAAGCAACAGAAGAACTAATGGATAAATACTTAGAAGGTGAAGAGTTAAGTGAAGCAGAAATTAAAAATGCTTTACGCCAACGAACATTAGCAAATGAGATTGTTCCAGTTACTTGTGGTAGCGCATTTAAAAACAAAGGCGTTCAAGCTGTGCTTGATGGCGTTGTTGAATATATGCCGTCACCAGAGCAAGTGAAACAAATCCAAGGTATCTTAGAAAATGGTACTGAGGAAGAACGTCCAGCTAATGATAAAGCGCCGTTTGCTGCACTCGCATTTAAGATTGCAACAGACCCGTTCGTTGGAACTTTAACCTTTTTCCGTGTTTACTCTGGTACTGTTAAACAGGGTGACACGGTATATAATCCAGTAAAAAGTAAGCGTGAGCGACTTGGCCGTATCGTACAGATGCATTCAAACTCTCGTGAAGAGATCAAAGAAGTTTTCGCAGGCGACATCGCGGCAGCTATTGGTCTTAAAGACGTAACAACAGGTGAAACACTGTGTGATCCGAATTCTATTATTACGCTTGAGCGTATGGAATTCCCAGAACCAGTAATCTCTATTGCGGTTGAGCCCCGCACTATAGCTGACCAAGACAAGATGGGTATCGCACTAGGTAAACTAGCTGCTGAAGATCCTTCTTTTCGCGTACAAACTGACGAAGAATCAGGCCAGGTTATAATCTCTGGCATGGGTGAACTTCACCTAGATATCATCGTCGACCGTATGAAACGTGAATTCAGTGTTGAATGTAACGTTGGTAAGCCGCAGGTCTCATACCGAGAAGCTATTCGTTCAACTGTTAAGGTTGAAGGGAAGTTTATACGTCAGTCAGGTGGTCGTGGCCAATATGGACACGTTTGGATTAAACTTGAACCGATGGATATTACGGATGATGAGTCACCAATTTACGAGTTCGTTAACGAAACCGTAGGTGGTTCAGTTCCTAAAGAATTCGTTCCTGCGGTAGACAAAGGTATCCAAGAGCAAATGTCTCAAGGTGTACTGGCAGGCTACCCATTACTTGGCGTTAAAGCGACTTTATATGATGGTTCATTCCATGATGTAGATTCGAATGAAATGGCATTTAAAATAGCAGGTTCACTGGCAATGAAAAACGGGGCGCTTGAAGCTAACCCTGTACTTTTAGAGCCAGTAATGAAGGTTGAAGTACTCACTCCTGATTCAAATATGGGTGATGTAGTTGGCGACTTAAACCGTCGCCGCGGCATAATCGAAGGCATGGAAGATGCATTAGGTGGACTTAAGCAAATTAATGCGCAAGTTCCTCTTTCTGAAATGTTTGGTTATGCAACTGCTTTACGATCTGCAACACAGGGCCGTGCCTCATACTCTATGGAGTTTGTGAAGTACGCTGAAGCCTCTAAAAATGTCGCAGATACAATAATTTCAGCTCGCGCTGTTATATAATTTTAGCTTGTCTGGCTCAATAGTGAGTCAGGCTTTAATTTCTTTATTAGGAATTTTTTAAGATGGCAAAAGAAAAGTTTGAACGCGTAAAACCGCACGTAAACGTTGGTACAATCGGCCACGTTGACCACGGTAAAACTACACTAACTGCAGCAATCACTAACGTACTTGCAAAAGTATACGGCGG
>NZ_JACJEC010000009.1:0-16343 GCF_014163875.1 Pseudoalteromonas sp. SR43-3
GGTGACAATAGCGTTTTGGACCCACCTGATTCCATGCCGAACTCAGTAGTGAAACGAAACAGCGCCGATGATAGTGTAGCATTTGCTATGTGAAAGTAGGACATTACCAGGCTTCAAATTGTAGAGAGCCCGACTAGAAATAGTCGGGCTTTTTTACGTCTGCAGAAAAGTAAAATACGCGCAATTAACACACTCACATCAACACCTATCACGTAGGTAGGTCGAGCGTAGCGACTCCCGACACAAAGAGAGTGTAGTATTTGCTATGTGACTCTCCACCGCTGTGGGCACTACGACATCACAAGGCTTAAAATTGTAGAGAGCATGACTAGAAATAGTCGGTTTTTTTACGTCTGCAGAAAATGAAATGTGCGAATTAACACACTCATAGCAACACCATCACGTAGGTCGGGCGAGCACAGCGACTCCCAACGTTAAAATCACATTATAGTGTTCTTATTTCACGAGCTGGATTACCCGCTACTACGGTATTAGCCATTACATTTTTAGTAACCACAGCACCCGCACCCACAATACTATTTTCGCCTATATTAACTCCAGCAAGAATAATAGCGCCTGCGCCAATCCATACGTTATTGCCTAACGCGATAGGTGCTGCAAAGTTTTCCTTATTAAGCCTTTCTGCTGGATTAGTAGCATGTGACACAGCTAAAAGCTGAACGTTCGGGCCTATTAAGCAGTCATCACCTATGGTGATTGAGTAATTGGCTAATGGCGAATCGAGAAGTGTGCAATTAACATTCATAAAAGTACGATCACCAATAACTATTTGATTGCCATAATCGCAATGAAAACCTGATTCTATAATTACCTCTTCACCGCATTGTGCGAACAGCTCTTTAATACGCTTTAAATTACCTTTGCTCGGGCTTTTATTGAATAATCGGCATATCTCGCCTGTTTGTTTTCTTTGCATTAAATATGGCTTAGTCACGCTATTAAATAATTTCATTGAGTTTGTTATTCATTTATATGCATACATTATTAAGTATTATCTCATGCTTATATATTTTACTGAAAAGTTGTTATTACCTTTTTGTATGGGCTAAAAAGGTTTTAAACAAATTTTGACTTTTATTATATTCCTTTTTAAAAAAGCTTTAATAATGTAAAATCTATGTTACAAGGAGTAAGTAATGAAATTAAATAAACTAACTAAATTATTCTGTTTAACAATTATTTTAGCCGGTTGTGGGGGAGGGGGTAATGATGCCAGCCAACCTGCTAATAATGATTCTGGTTCTTCTGGAAAAACTAAATTTGTTAAGCCTGATTATCAAAATACGCCTACCTATGACGGTGAATTATCTTTATTCGAAATAACAGCAAGTAATGTAACTCAACTAACAACTCAGTACTCATATCTAATAGATAGCCTAAATTCCATAGTATTTGGAGAGGATTATCAAAATCTATTTCTCCACGACCCAGTGCTAGATAACCAATCTGATAATTTCGGTTGTGTTACTGGCTCTGCTGACATGAAAGAGGAAGAGGCTAATCAGCACTATATAATTACTTATAACAATTGCTCTGCTGCTGGGTGGGTTTTTAATGGGCAATCTGATATTTATATCGAAAACTCTAACGCTGAATTTGTTTTAGAATATGGGGTAGTACCTAGTTTAACAATTAGTAACGAAGTGCTTGGGGTTACCTATTTAACAGAAGGTTTTGCTATTGCTAATAGTCAGGGAGTTAATAGTGACAGTAGCGCTACTGTGAATATTCAATTTAAAGGTGCTGATGAAAATTCCCTTGATATTTTATTCTCTAATGTAAGGCTTGATGCTGTTTTAGATGCAACCAATGTTGGGTATGGTATTGGTTTTAATGGCGAAGTTTATTTTAGTGATTTAGGAAAACTAACAATAAAAACTGATGAGTTTTATCCAACCAATGATATATCTCTGCCTTCAATAATAGGAGCAAAGTACACCCTAATATCACAAAATACTGCTAGTGTAGCTCTCAAAGCTAATGGCATTTCGACCATACATCTATCTAATGAATTTTTGCCACTAGAGTTTTATTTAACTGACTTAGATAATGTTTATAACAATACTGCCAACTCTATTCCTATAGCAAGTATTTCAGGCTCGAACAAAGCTCTACGACACTCTATCCTTACTCTTGATGCAACGCAGTCCAAGGACCCTGATTTTGAACCATTAGGTTATGAGTGGAAATTAATAACTTTTCCGCAGAATGCTAGTTGGCAACTTGGCACCGGTAGCAAAATTGACTTTATTGGAGACCTACCTGGCCTTTATCGTATTTCGTTAACAGTTGTAGACCCAAGTGGTGCAGAAAATACTGTGGAGCATGAGTTTAAATTAGAAAAACTGCCAGCAATTGTTTCTGACATTACTGCATATGATGAAATAGAATTAGGTGAACACTATACAGCCATTATTAACTTATCTAATGATGAGTTCGATGGTCCTTTTGAATACAAAATTGCTTATGGGCCAAGTAATATCTCGATTTCAGAACAAGGAGAGATTAATTGGTTAAGCAACGCGCCTGACTTTGGTAGTAATTTAAACGTAAATTTTGCTGTTGATATCTCAAACTCTGACAATCAAATAAGAATTAAGCACCAAATCAACCTTCAATCACTCGGTGGCGTAGATAATTGCTCAGTTGGTTATGTGAACAACTCAACATCCAGTGTAGCTTCAATTAAGCTTTCGAACCAAAAAAGGGGTGTATTACGCGGTAATGATAATTATATCTTAAGTCTCAGTGAGACAGGGTTGCTAGAATACAATAAATGGATACCTCCCTTACCTTCAAATGTTGAGCATGTAGGTGCATTTCTTAATCAGTCAGGGACGCAACTAAATTGGCTAAGTATTACTTACAACCAAGAGGCAGCTAAGCATCAAATATTTTTAACTAATGAGGGCTCAAGTAGTTTGCTGATAGATGATGTTTCGGCTGAAAATTATAACTCTATGGTATTTGATTACAACGGCGATGGTATTGAAGATATTCTTCTTTCGGCGGGGCATTCGTATGATAGCTATCTTATTAATGGAAATGATCTTTCTATCACTACGCTTATTGTTGCGCCGGACCTTTCACTTAATTATTCAAATCGCTTGATTCAAGTTTGTGATTTGAATAACGACGGCTTTAAAGAGTTAATTGATAGGGAAAGTATATTTGATGTCAAACAGAACAAATACCTGATAGGACCCTATTCTGAATATAAATTTAAGGCATTTACCAGTGGTGATAATTGTCGTGTAACTAGATATAAGGCCTCCGAACATTATAGTGAACTAATATGGTGGGAAGGTGGTGAACTGCAGGTGGGTAGTGAAAAGTTTGAGACTAATTTCAATGATGGTATTTCGATTAGCCTTGAAGTAGATAGTCCTTATAGTCATGTTTATTTTTCTAATTCAAAAGAGCTTTATTACTTTGATCAGCAGTGGCAATTGTTCTCTGTATCTATTGCTGAAAACCCCATTGGGAGAGTAATAGGTGCTGTTGATTTTGATAATGATGGAATACAGTCATTATTAGTAAGCAAAACAGATAGTTTAGAAGGAAGTTATTTATACGAAGAATATGCGATGCAAAGCTTTAGCTATGAGAATGGGCTATGGCAGCTTGAGTATTCATCAGTGGCTCAAGGTCAACTTCCTAATCTTCATATTGTTGGTGCTGTTGATGATACGGTTAGCATTTCAGATTTTGGCCGTTCGGCTAAGGTAACGCACAATAATGCACCTGTTACTTTCACTGGAGAGATGCTGTTAACGCAAGATAATGAAAATCAAATTGAGTATTCATTAACTCAAATTAACAACGAGACATTTATTGTTAAACGCAATACAGGTTCAACCAGTGTAATTTGGCAAACTAGCGTTGCAGAAGTGACTTTTTCTAATTCGTATGATTTTGCTTTTACAGAGTCCGAAACACATTTGAGCTTTAAAAGTGATATTAGATATTACACAATCGCTAAACAAACAGGAGAAGTAGTATCAAGAGCCTACTTTCCTTACTTGCCGTCTGAGGAGTTGTCAAAAATAATAATAGGTTATTACGATTTAGGTATAGCTTTTTACGAAAATCCAAGCTTATCACCCATTTCAATTGACAGTAGCAATTGGCCTGTACCTTTAGATTTCTTACAAGAAACAACAAGCCATGTAGCGCATGTACATTCTATTCAGCTAGATTCAGATCCTCAACTAGAGCTAATAATTGATTATCGTACTTTTGGTACTTTCGATGAAGAAGGTGGTTTAATAGTATTAGATACGAAAACGAAAGCATTAGAAATTTTGGACGAACAACAAATTAAGGGCTTTACAATTTACCACAAAGAGAAAATCCTCGATGAAGCTATAGGTGGCGTTTATGGCCGAAACTATCTGGCGCATTACTCTATAGAAAAAACAATTAGCCTAGTGGATAAGTTATCAAATCAAGTTATTTGGGAGAGTCCACAAATCTCGAATAATTACCACGATGTATTAATTCAAAAAGATGAGCGTGATTCTTGGAGTTTATATATTTTAGGTAGTGAGTTTTTAATATATCCTTATTTGAACTAAAAAATAATAGCGTGCTCAGTAATCTAGTTTCTAGCTCACTGAGCAAGTTAGAATGTTTCACCACATCTACATGCTGTTAAATTAAAAAGCGCACATTGCGCTTTTTTTACGCATTCACTTGCCATTTATTATGTTTCGTTTAAAATCCACTAACTTTCGAAGCGAAACTTAATTGTAATTACTTATGACCAAACGAAACACCCAGCAACGCCGCCATCTGATCCTTACTCAAGTTAATGAATTAGGTGAAGTGGCTGTCGATATTTTAGCTGAACAGTTTCAAACATCTGAAGTAACCATTCGAAAAGATTTAACCGCGCTTGAAAAAAGTGGCTTATTGCTGCGCCGTTACGGCGGTGCTATTGCTCTGCCTAAAGAAATTGTTAGCGATGAAATAGATTCAAAGCGCAAAGTGGCTATAGCAAAAGCTGCAGCAACGCTTATAAAAGATCATAACCGCATTATTATTGATAGCGGGCGTACTACTGCTGCGATGATCCCCGAGCTTGCTGATAAGCGTGGGCTAGTTGTAATGACAAACGCAATTAAAGTAGCGAGTCGTTTATTAGCACTTGAGAACGAGCCAACACTTTTGATGACCGGTGGGACGTGGGATCCGCATTCTGAGTCGTTTCAGGGGCAAGTTGCCGAAAATGTATTATGCTCTTACGACTTCGATCAGCTCTTTATTGGTGCGGATGGTATAGATGTAAAACGTGGCACAACAACCTTTAATGAGTTAGTTGGTTTGAGCCAAGTAATGGCAAAAGCGGCTCGTGAAGTAATTGTAATGGTTGAATCAGATAAGATTGGCCGAAAAATACCAAATTTAGAATTACCGTGGAAAATAGTAACCACATTAATAACCGACAATGGCTTAGCAGACGAAAAGCGCAAAGCAATTGAGGCGTGTGGTGTAAAACTAATTTGCGCAGAGATTATTGAATAGTAACTACAAAGTGAGTTACTAGAATTAAAAAATTAATGGAGACACTATGTGTGGAATAGTTGGGGCAGTTGCAGAACGTCCAGTAAACAAAATTTTAGTTGAAGGCCTTAAACGTCTTGAATACCGTGGTTATGACTCAGCAGGCGTAGCATTGCTTGATGGCAACACACTTAATACTGTTAAAGCAGTAGGTAAAGTAGTAAACGTAGAAGCCGCACTTGAGAAAGCAGGCGTTAGCGGTCATACAGGTATTGCACACACTCGCTGGGCAACACACGGTAGCGTTACTGAAGAAAACGCACACCCGCATGTATCAAACAACCAGCTAGCACTCGTGCACAACGGTATTATTGAAAACCACGCAAGCTTACGCGCATCGCTTAAAGAAGAAGGTTACGAGTTCCTATCTGAAACCGATACCGAAGTAATGGTGCATTTAATTCATAAGCTTCGTAAGCAGCACACGACTTTACTAGCATCAGTACAAGCTGCTGTTAAACAGTTTGAAGGTGCGTTTGGTACAGTTGTATTTGATAAAGCAAACGACAACGAAATCATTGTAGCGCGCTCAGGTAGCCCTCTTGTTATTGGTTTAGGCCTTGGCGAAAACTTTATTGCGTCTGATCAGTTAGCACTATTACCTGTTACTCGTAGCTTCATCTTTTTAGAAGAAGGCGATGTAGCGCGTATTACACGTGACACAGTAGAAATTTTTGATGAAAATGGCGACGCAGTTGAGCGTGAAGTGATTGAATCAAACATTACGCAAGATGCATCAGGCAAAGGCGATTACCGCCACTACATGCTAAAAGAAATCTACGAGCAGCCACTTGCAGTACGTAATACGCTTGAAGGGCGTTTAAACGACGATCGCGTAGCAATTGATGCGTTTGGCGACAGCGCTCAGCAAATATTTAAAGATGTAAAACACGTACAAATTATTGCCTGTGGTACGTCATACCACTCAGGTATGGTTGCACGTTACTGGCTTGAGCAATTTGCAGGCGTTAGCTGTAATGTAGAAATAGCTTCTGAATTTAGATACCGTCAGTCGTTTGTTCATGAAAATAGCTTACTTGTTACTATTTCTCAATCGGGTGAAACTGCCGATACGCTAGCTGCATTACGCCTAGCTAAAGAGCAAGGTTACATGGCCTCAATGACCATTTGTAACGTACCTGGTTCATCGCTTGTACGCGAATCAGACCTTGCCTTTATGACCAAAGCTGGCGCTGAAATAGGCGTGGCTTCTACTAAAGCATTTACAACGCAATTAGTTGGTTTGTTAATGCTTACTGCGTCTATAGCTCAAGAAAAACAGCTTGATCAAAGTGCTATTGTAAATGCTATAAAAGTACTACCTGCTAAGCTTGAAGAAACATTACTGCTTGCAGATGGCATTGCAGACCTTGCAGAAGAATTTGCCGACAAGCACCACTCATTGTTTTTAGGTCGTGGCTCACAATACCCAATCGCGATGGAAGGTGCGCTTAAACTTAAAGAGATTTCTTACATTCACGCAGAAGCCTACGCAGCGGGCGAGCTAAAACATGGCCCACTCGCACTTATTGATGCTGACATGCCAATTATTGTTGTAGCACCAAACAATGAGTTATTAGAAAAGCTTAAATCAAATGTAGAAGAAGTACGCGCACGTGGCGGCATTATTTACGTATTCGCAGATAAAGATTCACACTTTGAGTCAGACGACACAATGCGTGTAATCAACGTAAACCACACTGACGACATTATTGCGCCAATTGTTTACACACTGCCATTGCAGCTACTGTCGTACTACGTAGCAGTAATTAAAGGTACCGACGTTGACCAACCACGTAACTTAGCTAAATCTGTTACGGTTGAATAAAATCAATAGGTTATTATTTATTAGTTAAAACTAAAAAGGCGCTCGATGCGCCTTTTTTTGTACCTCAAAGCCTGTTAGATTAAATAACACACTATTTTCTAAAGGATTAGCTATGCGTTTATTCACTGCTATTTTTATATGTAGCTTATTTATATTTTCTAATAACACACTTGCAGAGCCTGATTTAAAACAGCAAACCATTAGCTATACGCAACAAACGCATACTATCAATTCAGTAATTTTAAATGAGCTACGTACCGTTGTAGTTCAACTTCCAAAGAGTTACCAAGCTAATCCAAACAAAGTTTATCCAGTTATTTATCGCCTAGATGGCGCGGGTAACATACCGCTTATAAGTGCTGTAATGGATCGACTGCAAAATAATAATCGTGCGCCTGAGGTTATTATTGTCGCTATTGAAAACACCAATCGCTTAAGAGATTTATACCCCACAGTTAATAAAGAGCCACAAGGCCCGGTAGGTGAAGGCGGTGGTGCAGCAAAGTTTTTAGCATTTATTGAGCAAGAGCTTATGCCCTTAATTAATAAAAACTATCGTACGCATAACTTTAATGTGATTGCTGGGGGCTCAGCAGCAGGCGTGTTTGCACTTTATACTATGCAAGCTAACCCTGAGCTTTTCCAAGCGCATATTGCTTACAGCCCTGCCGTTTGGTGGAACTATGGCGCATCGGTAAAAGCGACTAAATCGTTTATCAATAAATCAAAAGATCTGAATAACTACGTTTACATCAATATCGGCGAAGAAGCCGGCATAATGCGTGAGCGATATAATGAGCTGCAGCAAGCTTTGCAATCTAATAGCTTGCCAAATTTACGCTTTTTCAGTGATGCATTTGATAATGTATCGCATAACTTAACATCGGCCGCTGGGGTATTTAATGCCTACCATAATTTGTTTTTACCCAAACAAATGCCAATGAGTGCTTTAAGCGATGATATAGAATCTATTGATGTTTATTATAAAAAGTTATCTCAGCAATGGGGGGAGCAAATAACACCTCCAGAGGCAGCTGTTAGGCAACTTGGTTACAACCTAGTAAATATGCAGCAATATGAGCGTGCTTTGGCAGTATTTAAGCATAATGTTAAGCATCACCCACAATCTGTTGATGCACTATGGGGGTTAGGTTATGGCTATGAATTAAAAGGTAATATACAACAAGCACTTATTAAAATAGAGGCTGCTTTAAATGTTGCAGATACCACATACCCCTATTTAAATGCCTTAAAAGAGACTAAAAGTAGATTGCAAACGCAGTTAAATAAAACTCAGTAATATAAAAGGGCAAAGCGCGGGGGGTAGCCTGCGCTTACAGTTACCTTTACAACACGCAGCTGTTATCTATGAAAACATTAAAATCACTAATACCTACTTAATAAGCGCTAAATACGCTAAAATTACAGGCTACTTTTTTAGCAATGAGCCCACAATTTTTATGACCTCAGCAACAAGCCCTAGCACTTTTTCCGAACTTGGCCTTATTCCAGAGCTATTAGCTCGTTTAACCGATTTGGAATATACCCAGCCTACGCCAATTCAAGCTAAGGCTATACCTTGTGTGCTTGCGGGCAGTGATTTAATTGCGGGGGCAAATACTGGCTCAGGTAAAACAGCGACGTTTGCTTTACCTATGCTACAAACCCTATTTTTAGAGCAGGGCGCTAAAAATACTGCCAGTAAAGGTAACTTTGTTACTGGGCTTATTTTGGTACCTACTCGCGAGCTTGCAACGCAGGTGGCCGATAGCGTTAAATCGTATTCTGCTAACTTTAATGGCGCAATTAAAACGGTGGCCGTGTTTGGTGGTGTGTCGGTTAATACACAAATGCAGGCACTGCGCGGCGGTGCCGATATTATTGTTGCAACGCCAGGTCGTTTGCTTGATTTAATCTCAAGCAATGCTATTAAGCTCGATAAAGTGACGACCTTAGTGCTTGATGAAGCCGACCGTATGCTAAGCCTTGGCTTTACCGAAGAGCTGGCTGATCTTTTAGCGTTAATGCCTGCTAAAAAACAAACCATGTTGTTTTCAGCGACCTTCCCAGAGCAAGTCACTCAATTAACGCAAGAACTGTTAACTAATCCTGTTGAAATACAAGTACAAAATAAAGATGAAAGCACACTTGTACAGCGCGTGTTTAGTGTTAACAAAGGCGAGAAAACCACGGTTTTAGCGCATTTAATTAAAACCCATAAATGGCGCCAAGCATTGATTTTTGTGAACGCGAAAAAAGACTGTGAGCACTTGGCTAGCAAACTTGAAAAGCGCGGTGTTAATGCACAAGTTTTCCATGGCGATAAAGGCCAAAGTGAGCGAACTCGTGTAATAGAAAAATTTAAAGCGGGCGAAATCGAAGTACTTATCGCAACTGATATTGCTGCACGTGGTTTAGATATTGAAAAGCTGCCAGTGGTAATAAACTTTAATCTTCCACGCAGTCCTGCTGATTACATGCACCGTATTGGTCGAAGCGGCCGTGCTGGTGAAGTAGGTTTAGCGCTTTCATTGGTTGATTATGAAGATTTGCATCACTTTAAAATAATCGAGAAGAAAAACAAACTACGCCTAGAGCGTGAAGAAGTAACCGGTTTTGCTGTAAACCAAGCAAACCTTGATGCAGCTGATGCGCTTAAAAATGAAAAGCCAATGGCAAAACCAGAAGGCACAGGCAAGAAAAAGAAAAAAAATAAAGCCGATGATATAGATGATGTATGGAGTGGCTGGCGCCGTAAGTAACAATAGAGCTAAATAAATAGCTGTAAAAAACCCGTAATTAGTAGACCTAATTGCGGGTTTTTTGTTTTGTGGCTTTAACTTAAAGCGTTAGTTTTAAATTAATGGTCGTGATCTTCATCTTCTATTTCTTGTGCAATCCCTAACCAGGTAATGCTTGCAGGTGGAAAAGTTAACTCTAGCTCACTTTCAATTTCTAAGTCTTCAAGGTGTACTTGCACAACGTGCTGAGCAATCGGGTCGGCTACATAAGCAAACTGACCATTTTGTGCCACTGTCATGCTAAAGCTCATGCCCTCTGGCATGGTTGATACATCTTGCTCGGTAATATCAACTTGACCTTCAAGCTCCCAATGCATTTCGCCATCATGGTCGTGTGCGCTAAATACATTTAAAAAGCCTAAGCTGTCTAATATTAAAAAGTGCTCGCCATGGGCAGAAAAAGAGTACGACACAGCACTTGCGCCATCGGCTAGTTGCCATTCTAATTCTTCCATTTGTGCTGTTACAGGGTTAATAGTTACAATTACGGCTTCTCCGCCTCCATGGCCAGATGCTACGCCAATAAAGGTCTCGCTATCTTCGTGGCCATAAATACTACCAATGCGTAAATCGCCAACGGCTGAAATGTTCGCTATTTTTTCTGCTTCGTATTCATCATCGTGCTGGTGGGCTAATAACACGCCATCGCTACAGCCAAATACTACGTAGTCGTGGTTTTGTGCCGCGCCATGTAAATCAGGGCACGTAACTTCTAAGGTTTGTTCAAGCTCGTATTCACCATCATGAAAGTGATAAACACCTACTTGGTCTGGCAATACTTTAGCAACCGATGTGCTTTCGCTGTCATCACGGCGAAGTGTTGATAATAAATGCTCTCCTCGTGGCTCTGCTACACCGTGCATATTAATATCGTAGCTAATACTCGGTAGCGTTGCTGTTGCGCTTGTTATGTCGTTATCTGTTAATACTTCAACAGAGGCAACCGTGCCTGAGTCTGTATCACCATCATAAAAAACAGCTAATTGACCGTCGTGTTTTACAAGGTGAGTAGGGCGACTGCCACTTGTTAACTCATAGCTACTAGCCGCTGGGCTTTGCTCGTAGTCGTGTAAATGCTCGCCATGGTCTTCACGCCATAAACCACCATCAATAAAGCCTAGGTAATCTTGTGCGCGGCTTGCAATAACGGCATAACGAAAATCAGGTGATGACGACAGTGTGTTTGAATCATTCGTAAGGGTAAATGTTTCAAGTAAAGCGTTGTCATCTAGGTCATAAAAGCTGGCTTCGTTGCTATCGCCTGCCAGTACAGCTAATCTGCCTAATGAGTCTATGGTGTAGCCATCATCATGGTCGTGATCATCATCGTCATGATCGTGCTCGTCTTCTACAATAATAGGATCTTTTTCTACAATATTGGTCTCTGCATCGCCACAGGCTGTAATAAATGTAGTGCTAATAGCCAGTGCAATAAGCTTTAATTTGTATAGTTTTTTCATGTTTATTTCCTTTAATTATAATTTTTTAATGCTTAAAAATAACCGCGAATGCCTAGCGCAAAGCTACGCCCTGGACGTGGTGCTATATCTTTTACAAATGAGCTGTGCACGCGTGCTTCTGTATCTGTTAAGTTGGTGCCTCGCAGGTAAACAGACATATCTTGGTTTAATACTGAAAGGTCGTAAGAGATGCTTGCATCAACCAATGTGTAACCGTCTGTTGCTGTTTCTTGTGGGGCTGTGCGGTCTTGCTTTTGATAGCGAGTAACGTGAATATGCGCACTTAGTTTATCTGTTTGATAGCTTAACTCGCTGCCAAAACGAAGCGGTGGAGTACGGGGTAAATCGCCGCCGTCTTTTAGGCGTGTACGAACGTAATCTGAGAATAAATCTACTTTAAATTCATCTGTTAACTGCCACGCAATTTGCGCTTCAAAACCATGTAAAATTACATCGTCTGTTTTAAATAAATAAACAGGTAGCTCTGATGAATGATCGTGTTCGTCAGCGCCTTCTTCTTCATCGCCATGGTTGTGGCCACTTTCTGCGTATAAACCGGTATCTATTTGGTAATAATAATTATCTACTTGGTTATAAAAGGCATTTAAAATAAAGCCAATACCACCTTGGGTTTTACGAAAAGTTAAATCGATATTATTGGCTGTTTCTAGGTCAATTGCTTGATCAGACAAACCTAAATGTTCATCGTCATCTAAATCAAATAGTGCGCCTACTTCGTAAGTGCCAGTACCAATATGCGGCCCAAACGATAACAACTCAGAGGCAGAGGGCGCACGTTCAGATCGCGATACAGAAAGCCCCAAATTATAGTTAGGTGTAAAATCCCACACTACGCCTGCCGATAAGCTGATTGGCGTAAATTCATGCTCTACGTCAAATACACGAGTGGTTTCTGCGCTTTCTTCGTGGTCTTGATCATGCTCGTCGGCTTCTTGCGCTTCATCGTGTGCGTGAGCGTCAATATTTGGCAGTAATACGTCACCTGCTTCAATTGTTACACGCTCTATGCGCCCACCTAACTGCACTAAAAAATCACCAAAGTGCCTTTCTTCCATTAGCGCTACAGCAAAGCTTTCGGTCTCTGATGGAGGAGTAAAGGCCTCTTCACCTTGTGCTTCAACATCGCTTTGTTTGTAATGAAAACTAATGCCGCCATTCCACTCGCTAAATTGGTTATGCAGCAGGTCTATGCGTAACTCATTTGTTTCGTTTTTAAAGGTAGTGCCAACAGCGCCACCTTCAATTTCAGCGTGTTCGTAGCCAGTGTGGCCAACGCGCAGGTTTACTTTGTTTAGCCATTTATTATCTAGGTTGTACTCACCTAATAATTGCACTTTAGTTTGCTCTAAATCAGCAAATACGCTCTCTTCTTCGTCGCTGTGTTCTTCCTCTTCTTCATCGCCGTGCGTATGGCCCGGAATACCGTATTGACGATTAAATTGCTCTACCGCTATGCCAATAAAGCCGTTATCCATTAAATAGCTAGCGCCAACAGTAAAACCGTCAGACTCTTCATTGCTGTTTTCAACAGTGTAATCGCCATGATGCTCTTCACCATTGCTATCTATATCGGCAGCTACAGGCACCTCGTAGTCGTCGGCTTCACGCCAAAATGCATCGGCATAAAAAGCAAATGAATCGGTACCTGTGGTGGCATTAAAAGAGGCCACTTTTTGGTTATCAACCGAGTTATGTTCTACGTTCCACTCGCCGCGTGTTGTGCTATCGGTTGGTACGCGGTTATCTACCACATTAACCACACCGCCAATCGCGCCGCTGCCATAAAACAATGTTGCTGGGCCGCGTAATACTTCAATTTGGTGTGCGGTAGACGCCTCTGATGCTACAGAGTGATCGGGGCCAACGCGCGACACATCACTTACATCAAGGCCATTTTGAGTAATAAGTACACGAGGGCCGCTTAAACCACGAATAATAGGTGTGCTGGCTACCTTCCCGTGAAAGTTAGTATTAACGCCTGGAAGTTTTTCAAGGCTGTCGCCAAGGGTTGCAGCTTGTTGTCGTCTTAGTTGTTCGCCAGATAAAACACTAACAGGCGACGCAGATTCCATTGCCGACATATGAATAGGGGTTGCTTCAATATCAATAACTTCAATAGGCGAGCGCTTTAAATTAAAAGTAACCGATTGGTTATCATCATTCGTTATTGTTATATCGCGATGAAGGTGAGCATAACCAGGGGCTACAACATGTAGCTCTTTTAAGCCATTGTTTAGCTCTGCTATTACAAATTTACCGTTTTCATCGGTGGTTACTTTAAGGTCTGAGCCTTCAACTTCTACTGTTGCATTGGTAACTACTTTACCTTTGTTGTTTAAAACAACGCCCTCTATTGTGGATGCAAGCACACTTGCAGGTAATAAAGCTGCTATGAGAACAGCTAATTGTGATCTACGTTTCATTTGACTACCTTGATGGATGTTATATTATATCAATTATGTGGGAAGTGTTATAATGTATCAATAGTAATTAACTGTTGTTACTAAAATGTCTCTTTAAAAGTAACGCTTTTGAGTAGAGGCACTAATTTAGTAGAGGAAATAATGAAGTCGAGTCAAAGTGTTATGGATCGTATGGCGATTGGGTTATCGTTAATGTGTACAGTACATTGTTTTGCAACCCCGGTTATTTTAGCGCTATTGCCAAGCTTTGCTGTACTGCAAATAGATAGTGAGCAATTTCATTTATGGATTCTTGCGGCGGTACTGCCAACAAGTTTATTGGCATTAAGCTTAGGCTGTAAAAAGCATAAGCGTTTACGTTATATGGCCTGCGGCGTTATTGGGTTAGCCTTTATGATATGTGCGGTATTGCTAGGACATGAGGTCGCCGAAAAAGCGTTTACTTTAATTGGGTCGGCCTTTATTGCTGTAGCTCATTGGTTTAATTACCAACAATGCCTTAAACAAAATGACGATAACTGCCCGTGTTCAAGCGCTGAATCTGATCAGATAGCTTAGTGTTATCAGTGCTACAAACAGCTAACATGTAGCACTGCCTTTCAATATTTAACTTTGTTTTTTAATAGCCTAAAGCTAAAAGTGAGTTAAAGTAGTCATTCAATATCGATTATTACGCTTGGCTTAGGTTAATTAATATAAAATGAATACTGCTTTAAAATACTTGCTGTTACTCTGCGCTTTAATGTGTTTTAAATTAAGCGCAAATACCCCGTACCAAATCCCTAGAAGTAGTGTTATTGAGTTAACTGAGCCTGCTACTAAACGGGTATACCCTGTTTTTATTCAGCTCCCTAAGTCATATAAAAAGCAGCCTGAAAAAATATATCCGGTTATTTATTTAACCGATGCACCGTATACGTTTCCTATTGTGGCGGGTGCTACACTGTTTCCTATGAATAGCGGCAATATGCAGGAGGCTATTATTGTGGCCATTAGCTACGAAAAAGGATCTAGAGGGTCTAATAGTCGAATTAGAGACTACACCCCAAATAAGGCTCAAAGCTGGAAAAAGCAAACCGGTAACGCTCAAAATCATGCGCTGTTTTTAAAAAATACTGTGCTGCCATTTATACAAAGTAACTACCGAGCAAGTAGCACACAAAAAACCTATATAGGTAATTCTTTAGGCGGGTTATTTGGTGCCACTATTTTATTTACGATGCCCGATTTATTTAACAATTATATTATTGGCAGCCCATCGGTTTGGTTTAACAGCAATGCAGTATTAGCGCTACAAGCACATAAGCCTAAAGTGCCTACAAAGGTTTATATATCGGTAGGGGCAAAGGAAACGCTAAGCTTTGGTGAAGGGCAAAATATGGTGGAAGGGGCAAAGCAATTAGCACAAAAAATTAAAGCACTTAGCAGTAACAATATTGAATTAAAAAGTGTTGTTATTGACGGCGCTAATCATGCAACCGCATTTCCAACAACAGCAATCCAAGGCCTAGATTGGGTGCTGGGTAAAGCGAACATTAATACAATTAAATGATTCTTAACAAGCACAAAAAAAAGCGACTACCCAAAAAGGTGCCGCTTTTTTAATAGGTATTATTAACTTACTTATAAAAGGCTTCAACAGTGCCTTTTCTTGTAAGTAAAAGTGGTTGTCCGCGACGATCAAGGCCTTTTGGAGATGCAAACTTTATCCAACCTTCGCTGATGCAGTATTCTTCAACATCAAAACGCTCTTTGCCGTTGAACGTGATACCAATATCGTGTTCAAAAACTTCTTCCACATGATGTGGGCTACGTGGATTAATAGAAAGGCGATCTGGTAAAGCAGGTTTTGCGGTAGTGTCGTTCATGGTCATATTCTATATTGAATGAAGTATGCGCTATTGTAGGCAATACAAAGCTTTCGCTCAAGAGAGATAGTAGTAAATGTGTTTAAAAATGCACTAATTAATGAGTTGCGGATACAAATGAGATGGCGCTTGGAAAATATTTACTGAGGAGGTTTTGAAGATATTCGACTAAATAATTATGAAGGTAAATATATTAATGGGCTATTGCTAACCCATTAAATTGTGTAGCAGTTAGATGCTAACAATGTTCTCGGCTTGTGGGCCTTTTTGACCTTGAGTAACAGTAAACTGTACACGTTGGCCTTCAGCTAAAGTTTTAAAACCGTCGCCAGAGATCGCGCTGAAATGTGCGAACA
>NZ_JACJEC010000009.1:16443-134645 GCF_014163875.1 Pseudoalteromonas sp. SR43-3
TGTATCCTAAAAAATTAATATAAGTGTGCCTGAAAAGAGGCGATTGAGCCGGAAAAAATAGTTAACTTGAGGATATCGTGCAGGATTATTACTAAAACAACTCGGTACTAACAAATAAAACAAAATTTCTTTCAAACTAGTATTCAAAATGGGTTATTGCTAACCCATTAAATTGTGTAGCAATTAGATGCTAACAATGTTCTCGGCTTGTGGGCCTTTTTGACCTTGAGTAACAGTAAACTGTACACGTTGGCCTTCAGCTAAAGTTTTAAAACCGTCGCCAGAGATCGCGCTGAAATGTGCGAACACGTCTGCGCCAGATTCTTGCTCGATAAAACCAAAACCTTTTGCTTCGTTAAACCATTTTACTGAACCAGTAGTTGTATTAGACATAATATGTATCCTAAAAAATTAATATAAGTGTGCCTGAAAAGAGGCGATTGAGCCGGAAAAAATAGTTAACTTGAGGATATCGTGCAGGATTATTACTAAAACAACTCGGTACTAACAAATAAAACAAAACTTCTTTCAAACTAGTATTCAAAATGGGCTATTGCTAACCCATTTAACGAAAGCAATTAGATGCTAACGATGTTTTCAGCTTGTGGGCCTTTTTGACCTTGAGTAACAGTAAACTGTACACGTTGGCCTTCAGCTAAAGTTTTGAAACCGTCGCCAGAGATTGCGCTGAAATGTGCGAAAACATCAGGACCAGATTCTTGCTCGATGAAACCAAAACCTTTTGCTTCGTTGAAAAATTTAACTGTACCAGTTGTAGTTGTAGACATAATAGTATCCTAAGAATTAATAAAAGTGCGCCTTAAATTAGGCAATTTAACAGGAAGAAAACATACATTTAACTGAGGATAACGCGAAGGATTATTACTAAAACAACGTGGTACTTACAAATAAATAGGGTTTTCTGCCAACCCGATGCGAGGCAGGATAACAGTAAATTAAAGTATATACCAAGCCCTATTGTAAATTTATTTTAGAGTAAGTACTTTATTTGTTTGTTGTTTTTTTAACTAATTAGTTATGATTAAGATGATATTTTATACTTTTAAAATAAAGGTAAGCTTTGTTTAATCAATACGTTAAGCCTGTTTTTGTGCGTAGTTTTAAAGTAGGCAAAATACAGCTTTTAATTGGTTAAAACATGACCTAATTACCTACTAATTTTTTTTGAGATATACCCTAAATAATGTAATTCTTTAGCTCCAAATTACAAATCCAAGTATTAATAACGCAATCCAAAGTGTTTCAGCCACAATTAAAATAATGGGTTTCATACCTACTTCGGTTAGTTTTCCTAAATTAGTTTTCATACCTATGGCTGAAATAGCAGCAATTAAAAAGAACTGCGAAAGTTCGTTAGCGGTTTCAAGTACTATTGTAGGAACTGAAAAGCAGCTATTTATTACCATAAGTATTACAAAGCCAATTAAAAACCCAGGTACTTTAGGTAACTCTCCGTGTTTTTCTTTATTTGAGTGATTAATAACAACCATCATAATAAGTACAACGGGTAGTAGCATTGCAACACGTACTAGCTTAGTTAGAGTTGCTATATCGCCTGTCTCGGGTGATACCGAATAACCTGCACCCACTACCTGGGCTACATCATGTATTGTGCCACCTAAAAATACGCCTGCATTATGGGCGTCAAACTCAAGATAATTAACCACAATAGGGTAGAGGATCATAGCTAGAGTCGACATGGCTGTTACGCCAATAACGGTTAATAAGGTGTCGCGTTCTTTATGTTCGCTGTTTGGCATAATAGACGAGATAGCCAGCGCAGCAGACGCTCCACAAATAGCAACCGAACCACCTGTTAGTGCACCAAAGCGTTTTTGTAAGCCAAATACGCGCGCTAGCACTACACCTAAAATAATAGTGGTAAATATGGCGCCCGCTAACATAAGTGCTGTTTGCCAACCCAGTGTTACTAAATCTCCCAGCGCTATGCGTGTGCCTAGCAGTACTATACCTACACGCAAAACCGTGGTGCCGGTAAAATCGATACCTTTGGCGCAAGGGCTATCGCTTTGATACAAAAATGAGACTGCCATACCCAGTAACAAAGCAAACAACATGGCTGGCGCGCCGTAATGCTCACTCAAAAATAAGGCGGCAAGGCCAGTCATTGCAGCAATGCTGGCACCTTGCCATAAAGGTGATATTTTACAGCTTAATTTACTGCTTAAGCGCTGCATTACGCTTTAGCTGCGGTAAGTGCTACTAATACTTGGCGCTTACGTTCACCTGTAAAAGGGCGACGACCATGCATAGCCATTTCGTTATCAACTAAAGCAACGTCACCGTCTTGCCATGCAAGATCAAAGGTAAATACTTTAGAAAGCTCAACAATTTTATCAAGTCCTGCTTTGGGTATTGCACTACCATCGCCAAAAGTAATGGCGATTGATGGGTTTTCGCGTACACCTTTCCAGCCCATGTAAGCGGCAATCAGTTGGTTATAAAAAACCTGTACGTTATTTTCAAGAGTTACTACCGCAGGCAGTACCGGTGTAACGGCTTTTAGTGAGCCGTCTTCAAGCCATTCCCACTCGTAACCAAGTTCGGTTAATTTATTATGTGCTTCGTCTTTGGTTTCTACACTTAGCGTACTTTTCCAGCTTCGGCCTTGGCCTGATGTTGCGTCGTCAGCGGCTGGCATATAGGTGGTATATTTTAGGCCTTTGTGTTCAAAGTCATGGGCAAGCTTGCTGTCGTATTCTTTTAACGCACTAAATAATTTATCTGATCGGCAAAGAGGTGTTGCACCGCCTTTTTCTGCGGCCGATTTACAAAAGAAGAATAATTTACTTGGCGAAATAGGCGTTTGCGCCATTTCGTGATGTAAGTATATTTCTACATCTTTTGGCGCTTCGTTAGCTGTAAATACACGTTCGGTAAAATTAATACGTACCGCGTTAGACAGTGACTCTTTATAGGTAAAGTTTGTGTAGTCAAACCCGGCTGAAAAAGTATCAAAGGTTTCGGCGCTATTTACCGGAAAGCCACGAAACAGTACAGCACCTGAGCTGCGAAGCTTTGTAGCCAATTCACTTTTATTCGCGCGAATGAAAGCTACCGCTTCTTCAACGGTGCTGGCGTTATTGTTATTAACCACAATGCACGGAAAAACCGAATCATCGAATGTTAATTGAGTTGGCACTGAGGCGTAGTTAATTTCGGTAGCTGACATTATATATTCCTAATCGTAAATTGGGTGAAAACGGTTAAAGGCAGCTTCACAAAAGTGCCCAGGGTCGTTAAATCGGCGATTACTGTTAAGCGCAGAAATTTGCGCCATTTCTTGCTCTGTTAATTCAAAATCAAACAGTGCGAGGTTTTCTTTCATGCGTTCAAGTTTTGAAGTTTTTGGAATAATGGCTGTGCCGCGTTGCACGCCCCAACGAAGAACTACTTGTGCTGGCGTTTTGCCATGATTGTGTGCAGCCGCTTTAACAACGCTTTGCTCAAGAACTGATTCAGTTTTATCAGCCATTTCTAGCTCAAGGTATGAAAGCGCACCCAGTGGTGAAAACGCAGTAACCGGAATATCGTACTGCTTAGCTAATCTTACTAATCGCTCTTGCGTTAAATAAGGGTGCGACTCAATTTGCAACATAGCGGGTTTGATATTTGCGTAGGTCATTAAATCGTGAAGCAGCGCGCTTGAGTAATTACATACTCCAATGCGTTTAGCTTTGTTGTTATGTACTTGCTCTTCCATTGCTTGCCATGTTAAATATAGCGGCACTTTTGCCAGCTCCATTTGTGGATTTTGCGCGTCTGGGTCAACAAACCACTCTGGTGGATAGCGGGTTTCTATTGGCACAAATGTTTGCGCAATCGGAAAATGAATTAGGTATAAGTCTAGGTAATCTAGCTTTAAATCACTCAGTGTTTTATCAATCGCGAGGCCAACATGCTCTGGTGCATGAAAGGTATTCCACAGTTTTGATGTTACCCATAATTCTTCGCGAGTACATAAACCATCGTTTATTGCTTGGGCTATGCCATCGCCTACTTGTTCTTCGTTACCGTAGTCTGATGCGCAATCAAGATGGCGGTAACCTGCCTTAATGGCTTGGTATACCGTTTGCGCACAATCTTCTTGTGCTACTTTCCATAAACCGAACCCTACTGGAGGGATATTATTTAATGAACTCATTGGGAATTCCTGTTAAAAATGCATAATGACTTAGGTCTTGTATAAGACATAAGTTATTATACGAATCAAACAGTGTCAATACTGTGTTAACAGCAAAGTAGTAAATGGGTGGGTTAAAAAACCTACAGGCAGCAAAAAGGCAGCGTTTGCTGCCTTTAAAAAATATTTAATTATTATGCGCTAAAGTAAGTTTTTAGCACTAAACACGCTTTTAATTAATCAAGTTCAATTTGATAGTGGTAATGATCGCTACGGCATTTGCTTTGGCGGTATTCAATTAGCTTACCTTCGATTGATTCGGTAATTCGTGATACCAACAGCAGTGGGTCGCCAGCTTTAATAGCAAGCATTTTGGCATCATCAGCTGTAGCAAGTACAGCTTTAATACTGTCTTGGGTTTTGTGTACAGTTTGGTTAAATTTGGTCTGATAGTAATGGTACAATGTATGCGGAATATCACTACTTTGATGTATATCAGGAAAGTAGCTTTGCGGTAGGTATATAGTTTCGCTCATGCAAAATTCGTTATCAAGAATACGCCTACGAACAAGCTTGGTAACTTTGTCTTTTTTATTGAGTTGTAACGCTTCTGTTACTTCAATTGGCGCTGCACAAAGCTCAACCGATAGCAGTTCAGCCTTTGGCAAATCAGCGCCTTTACCGTCGGCTTGTAACGGAAAAAACCTAAATAAGGCATCTTGCGCAGTATGCTCTGATACAAACGTACCAACGCCTTGGCGACGAGTCACTATTTTATTGTCGGTTAATAAATTAAGTGCTTTACGAACCGTACCTTGGCTTACGTTAAATTCTTCAGCAAGGCGAAATTCGCTTGGTAGTGCTTCGCCAGGTACCCAGCGTCTTTCAACAATGAGCTGTTTAATATAATCAGCCACTTGTAAGTAAAGCGGTTGAAAAGCCAAGCTTGGGCCACTTAATTTGTGATCAAACATAGAATTACTCATTATTATTTACCATTAAATTTAATCCACCTGTAGTTATATCATAGGTGAAACCTTTTACGCATATTTGCGCTAGCTCAATTAAACGTGAACTACTGCTGTAATGTTTTATAGGCGCAAAATATACATTATGCCTAAAAACAAATCGTTACACTACAATAGCTCACCCTTAGGAAATTAAAAGTGCTCAGTATTTCTTTTGAACTCATTTTGCTTATGGCGTTGTGCCTAAGCCTTGCCACTGTAATGCAAACTCTTAGCGGGTTTGGCTTTGGGTTGCTGGTGGTTGCAAGCTTTACGTTGCTTGATGTATTGCCACTTACGGCAACTACATTTTTAGTGAGTTTGCTAGGGTTAGTTAATTCAACAACCGTGGTCGTTAAAAACCGCAGTTCGGTAAAAGTACCCGAGCTAAAACTTATGTTGTATACCGGTATACCGTTAATGCTGATAGGTTTTGTGCTACTTGAGTTTATGTCGTCGCATTTAACGCACTATTTAAACTTTATTTTAGGTGTAAGTATTCTGCTGTGCTGCGCTTTAATGCTGATTGGCCGCGATCGTGCTAATAAACAAAGCCGCCCTCGTTCGTTTTTAATAGCTGGAGGGGTGAGTGGATTACTTGGTGGGTTGTTTTCAACCTCAGGGCCGCCGCTTGTGTTTCAGTGTTATAAACAAAGTTGGTCTATTGAAGCTATTCGCAGTACGTTATTAGCGGTATTTACTATTGGCGGGTTAGTACGTGTAGGTATCGCCTTATTTGGTACTTTGCCGGGGCTCGACATTATGTTTTTAATTGCAGCGGCTATTCCCTTAGTGTTGTTAGTTACGCATTTTGCTCGTAAATTAACGCCTTACGTTGACGCTAAATGGATACGCATTATAGCTATTACGTTACTAGGACTGAGCGGCGTATCGCTGGTGGCTACATCGGCACCTGGCATTTTTTAAAAAATGCGATGTAAATAATTCATCTTGAGTTTATTTACGTTGACATGGGGATTACAATTATTTAACTTGTGTCTTATACAAGACTAATAATTGGTTAAGGAACTCCCATGAATGCATTTGAATTACGTGAGCCAGACTGGAACGCAATAGAGCCAGCACGCTTAACCGCACAGCCAAAGTTACAAGGTAATGTGCTGGTTTTGCCCACTCAGTTTGGTGATATTAGCGTAACGATTAGCCAGTTTGGCTTACGTTTAAATGCAGGTACCACGCATGATGAGCAGTTTAAAATATTAACCACAACCCCATCAGAATACCCTCTTACACTTAGCAAAAACAATAATGATTACAGTGTAAGTGGTGGCGAATACCGCCTAGAATTTTACAGCGACCCTTTTCATTTCAAACTTTATAAAAACGATGAGTTAGTACAGCAATCAGCAACTGATGGTCACTTTGTACGCCAGCACCGTTTACCGCCACTGGCTAAAACCGATAACGGCTGGATTTTAAGCCTTGAGCTTAACTACGACGAAGCCGTGTATGGCCTTGGCGAAAAATGGGGCAAGCTTGATAAACGCGGCCAACTTATTCGTTCATACAACCACGATGCGCTAGGCGTTAACGCCGAAAAGTCTTATAAAAATACCCCGTATGCATGGAGCCCAGAAGGCTGGAATTTATTTGTACATACAGCCGCGCCTGTTACCCATGGTGTAGGTTATGCATTATGGTCGCAACGCGCATATGTATGTTTAGTTGAAGATGAGGCGCTAGATGTATTTTTATATCAAGAACAAACACCTGCCCAAAGCATCAACCGTTACTGCGAGCTAACAGGTTTTGCACCGGTACCACCGCAGTGGAGCTTTGGTGTTATTTTATCAAAAGCGTATTACAAAGATGCTCACGAATTACTTAGTGTTGCCCGCGAAGTACGCGCTAAAAATATGCCGTGCGATGTAATTACTCTTGATGGCCGTGCATGGCAAGACACCGACACCCGCTTTGCATTTGAATGGGATCCAACACGCTACGCCGACCCAAAACCAGTGCTTGATGAACTAAAAGCGATGGATTTTAAAATTTGCGTATGGGAATACCCGATGATCTCGGTAAATAACCCATTATTTGCTAAAGCGGCCGAAAATGGCTGGCTTATAAAAGATAAACGCACCGGTAAAGCGTATCAATACGAGTGGGATTTAAGCCCATTTGGCGAAGTACTTACACCACTACCAGAGTCGGGTATTTTAGATTTTACTCACCCCGACGCTTACGAATACTGGCTCGAATCGCACAAGCCATTGTTTGAGCTTGGCGTAGATATGATAAAAGCAGACTTTGGCGAACAGCTAGAAGACGAAAACATGGTATCGCACAGTGGCGACAGCGGCATAAGATTACACAACGTTTACAGCATGTTGTATAACCGCTGCGTTTTTGAGGCCGCCGAAAAATACTGTAAAACAGGGCCATTTTTGTTTAGCCGTTCAGCATGGACGGGCAGCCAACGTTTTCCTGCACAGTGGGGCGGCGACCCGCAAGCCGATTGGCAGGGTTTAGCGGCAAGCATTCGTGGCAGTTTAGCGTGGGGTATGTCGGGTGGGCCATTTTTTGCAACCGACATTGGTGGTTTTTACAAAGACACCCGCGACGCAGAGCTTTACGTGCGCTGGGCACAAGCTTCAGTATTTAGCGCACATATGCGCTTACACGGTATTGGTCCTCGCGAACCGTGGTCTTACACCGAGCAAGCAAGTGATGCGGTATTTGCAGCTCTTAAATTACGCTACCAGTTAATTCCGTACTTACAAACATGTGCAGAGCAAGCGCAGCAAACAGGCTTGCCGGTTCAGCGTGCCATGGCATTGGCATTTCCTGATGATGTGCTAGCGCATAGTTTTGATCAGCAATTTATGTGCGGTGAAAAATTGTTAGTAGTGCCGTGTGTCGTACCAAACGGTAAAGTGAAGTTTTATTTACCACAAGGCAACTGGATTCGCTTTCCTGATAAACAATCTTACGAAGGTGGTAAGTACTACGAGCACACACTCGCACTTGAAGAGATGGCAGTATTTGTACGCGAAGGCGACAGCCTAATGCTTGGCCCAGAGGTTCAACACACAGAACAAGACATGAGCCAATTAACAGCATGGCCTAAATAAAACTCGGCTTAATAAAACACACACAACACACACAATAATAAAGATATTAGCTTACTTTTTACCGAGTAAAGTAAGCTAAAAGGGGCGCAAGATGGAAGGTATGAACATTACCATGACACTGCTATCGTGCTTGGCGTTTATGGCGCTGGTGGGATATATCTCGTACCAAAAAACCAAAGGGGAAGTTAACACCCAAGATGGCTACTTTTTAGCGGGTCGTGGGTTAACAGGTACATTTATAGCAGGGTCAATGATCCTCACTAACTTATCGGCCGAGCAACTAATTGGCCTTAATGGCTCAGCCTATGGTTACAACCTAAGCTCAATGGCGTGGGAAGTAACCGCGGGAGTATCAACCATTATTATGGCGTTGATCTTTTTGCCTCGTTATTTAGCGGGTGCGTTTTCTACCTTGCCTGAATTTTTACGGGATCGTTTTGACGATACCGTACGCCGTATGACGGTGATCTTATTTATGGTAGGGTATTGTTTTATAACGATCCCTTCGGTTTTGTACTCAGGATCAATAGCCGTACTTAGGCTGTTTGATGTTCCTACCTTATTAAATATGAGTTACGAAGCAAGCCTGATTGTGACCATTATTACAGTGGGCTCAGTTGGCGCTATATACGCTGTTTTTGGCGGTTTAAAGGCGGTTGCGGTATCAGATACCATTAACGGTGTTGGGTTATTAATTATTGGTATTCTAGTGCCCACACTAGGTTTGATAGCACTAGGCGACGGTAGTTTTTCAGAAGGGTTAAGCACCCTTGTAAACACCGATACAGAAAAACTCAACGCTATTGGTAGCGAGGATGATCCCGTGCCATTTGGCACTATTTTTACAGGTATGATCCTCGCTAATTTGTTTTATTGGGGTACTAATCAGTACGTGATCCAGCGTACGCTGGGCGCTAAAAACTTAGTTGAAGGTCAAAAAGGGGTGTTGTTTTCAGGGTACTTTAAAGTGCTAGTACCGTTTATGATGATGATCCCTGGCGTTATTGCTTACCATCTTTATAAACACGAAAGCCTGCCAACTATCGATTTAGCTTACCCACATTTGGTAAAAGAAGTGCTTCCACAGTATTTATCTGGGTTCTTTTTGGCCGTATTGCTAGGTGCTGTATTTAGCTCATTTAATTCACTGCTCAATAGCGCGGCAACCTTGTTTTGCTTAGACGTTTATAAGCCAATGAAAAAAAATAAGGTAACAGACAGCCAACTTATAAAAGTAGCCAAAATTACTAGTATTGTTATTGCCATATTGTCGTTTATAACTGCGCCATTATTGATGTTTGCGCCTGAAGGTTTATGGCACATAATTCGTGTGTTTACAGGATTTTACAACATTCCGGTCATCACAATTGTATTGGTAGGTTTGTTTACTCGAAAAGTGCCTGCACTGGGCGCTAAAGTCGCGATTATATTCCATATTATTGCCTACACCTTGCTTAAATTTGTATGGGATGTAGACATTAACTTTATTCATATTTACGCCATTTTGTTCTTAATTGAATTGGTGATAATGCTGGGTATTGGTTACTACAAACCACTTAAAACACCATGGCAATTTACACGCAAAGCTGAGGTAGACCTTAACCCTTGGAAATACGCATTACCTTGCGCAATTGTATTAGTAAGCTTGATTGTTAGCTTATATATATTATTTTCGCCACTCGGATTGGTTGGTGGAACCAGTGTGTACTTTGTACCAAGTTTAGCTGCTGTATGGTCTACAGCCTTAGTGCTTAGCTGGTGGAGTGTACGTCGTTGGCAGGTTAGTTACGAAAATAGCTTAGCGCGTATTGGTGCTAAAAACGCCGCATAACCTGCGGCTATATTCTGTATACCAAACTTAAATCACATTTAATTCACATAATGTTTGCATTAGTAAGATAGTTTGTTTAAATTTAAAGCTCTTATATAAGATATAAGAGCTTTAAGGGAAGTATCACACACTGACACCGCTTTATTAGCAACACACACAATTGCTAGCGCGGTACCACACAGCACACACGCACAATATGGAGAATGACATGAGAGCTAAAAAGTCCGTCTTAAGCTTGGCAGTCACGTTAGCAATGACAACCGGTTTAGCGCTTAGCGCGCAGGTACATGCGCAGCAAGAGCAAACCGAACAAGAACAACAAAAAACAGAAACAGCTAAAAACGATACGTTTGAAAAAATAGTCGTTACTTCACAAAAAAGAACGCAAAGTTTAAACGAAGTACCTGTTGCGGTTTCGGTACTTAATAGCGATCAAATTAATTCAGCTTTTGCTAATAACATGGAAGGCTTACAGTCACTTGTCCCTTCGGTTAGCTTTAGAAAAGGCACCACAACCCGTAACTCAGCACTAACAGTGCGCGGTATTGGTACTATTTCATTTAGTATTGCTGCCGAGCCAAGTGTAGCAACTGTTGTTGATGGCGTGGTGCTTGGGCGCTCGGGTCAAGCATTTGCCGATTTATACGACGTAGACCGCATTGAAGTATTACGCGGGCCACAAGGTACATTGTTTGGTAAAAACGCCTCAGCAGGTGTGGTAAACATAACAACAAAAGATCCCTCGTACGACACAACAGGCAGCGTAGAAACCTCGTTTTATCAAGATAACGAATACCGTTTTAAAGGCGTTATAAGCGGCGGTTTAACCGACGACCTAGCGGCAAGCCTAACGGTATTTAAAGGTAAATTTGACGGTTACATTGATAACGTTTACAACAACGAAAAAGTAAACGGTTACGACCGTGAAGGTGCACGTGCTGTATTTAAATACGAGCCAGAGGATGACTTGAGCGTAAAATTTATTGCTGAATTTTATAACGCTGACGATGATTGTTGTGCCGACTTAGAAGCACTACCAAGTGGCCGTAATCCAGATTCAAAATCAGTACCAAATAGTAACGGTATTGTTGATGGTGTAGCCGATATTGATTTAGACCAACGCAGCGTTGATCACGACTACGAGTCGCGGACAATTGACGAACATAGCGCGTTTTCGGTACAGGTTGATAAAACAATTGGCGACTATACATATACTTCAATTACAGCGCAGCGTTCGTGGGATAACACAGAGTACCGTGAAGGCGACTTTACCTCTATTGCTGGCGACAGCAGCGAGCCGGTATTTGACGCGCCGTTTCAATTACACGATTTAGGTGCACAGCAATGGGATCAGTTTTCGCAAGAATTTAGAGTTACATCAAACCTAGCTGGGCCATTTAACTATGTTGCTGGCTTATTTTATTGGAACATGGATTCACAACGTAACTTTACTCGCGATGCTAGTTGTCAAAATAATGGTGGCCAGCTTGATAGCGCAATGGCTTTTTACGCGCAAAATAACTTATCGGGCGCTGAGCTTGATACAGCGCTTGCTGATTTAGAAGGTTACACACAAGGCCTAGGTGTTAGCTGTAACGCAAACGATATTGTATCGGCCACTGCTTTTATGAGCACAGAATTTAATAACTGGGCCGCTTTTGCCGATGGTACTTACGATTTATCTGAAGATTTACGCGTATTATTTGGTATTCGTTACACCGACGATGAAGTGTCTTACACGCATCGCCGTGTAAGTAATGATGTGTATGGCCGCACCGGTGTAGGCGTGCGCCCAGCAACACTTAATACAGATGATGAAGGCAAAGCCGAAGAAACCAACGTGTCGGGTCGTCTAGGTATGCAATACGATTTAGGCGATGGCCAAATGGTATACGGTACTTACTCGCAAGGTTACAAAGGCCCTGGGTTTAATATTTATTATAACTTTAATCCAGATAACGACAGCCGTGAAATAGCACCTGAAGAGTCAGACGCTTATGAAATAGGCTACAAATACGCAAGCCGCGAATTTGTATTTAACATGGCTCTTTTTAGAACCGAAATTGAAGGCTTTCAAGCTAACAACTTTGACTGTTCAGACGGCACTTGTATTACGCGCTTAACCAATGCGGGTGATGTAAGTACACAAGGTGTTGAAGTTGACTTTATGTGGGCTGCAACAGAGTCGCTAACGCTTACCGGTGGTGTTGCTTATATTAAAGCTGAAATTGACGAGTTTAATTGTCCGGCAGAGGTAGCCGCAGGTTCATGTACTGACCGCTCAGGTTTAGATGTACCATTTTCGCCAGATTTAAAATACTCACTAACGGCTGACTACTTTATTGAAACCGACCATGGCTTTAACGTACATATAAATGGCTCTTATATTTACACCGACGAGCAATACTCAGACCTACCAGACAACGTAGGCGAATTTAATCCAGCTGCTTTATTACCAGATTACGGTATTTTAAACGCAAGTGTGGGTTTATCGTTTAAAGATGACGCGTTTAGAGTATCACTTATTGCTAAAAACTTAACCGACGAAAGTTACGCAACAACCTACAGTGGCGATAACTTCCGTTATCAAATTCCGCGCGATGCAGAGCGCTACTTTGGGGTATCGTTTAAAGCACGTTTTTAATATTTAAATAACTCCCTCAATAATTTCCCTTAAAAGCGCAACGTTTAACACGTTGCGCTTTTTTTGTGACTTATTGTTGTAATAGTTTGGTCATTTTACTTTCATCAAAATTACCTTTATCAGTCACATCTGTTTTCTATAGTGCAGCGGTTGATCTTTTTTGTGTTTACACATTTCAAAAAATAACCACTAAACAATGGGAATTACGGATGAAAATTAAAAAAGTCGCTGCGGCAATCGCGCTAACATTTGCGTTTAGCGCAGTTAGCCATGCTGATGTACTACCGCAAAGCCAAAAAGACAGCAGCTGGTATAGCGCTGCGCAAACTAAACTAACAACAAAAACAGCACAAGCGCAGGCTACACAAGCCACTAAAGCTAAAAACGTCATTTTATTTGTGGGCGATGGCATGGGTATTTCTACACTTACCGCCGCGCGCATTTTACAAGGGCAGCGTAATAACCAATCTGGCGAAGAAGGTTATTTAAGCTTTGAAGAGTTCCCATACTCTGCACAAGTTAAAACGTATAACGTAGATGCTCAAACTCCTGATTCAGCAGGCACGATGACGGCTATTATTTCGGGTGTAAAAACCGATGTGGGCGTTATTGGTGTAGACGAAGATATTGAACGCGGCGTGTGTTCAACAGTGGCAGGTAACGAGCTAATTACCGCGACTGAATTGGCTGAAATTAAAGGGCTATCTACCGGTATTATTTCTACAGCACGTATTACTCATGCAACGCCTGCTGCCACATATGCTAAATCGGCTGACCGTAACTGGGAAGACGTATCCGATATGCCAGAAGATGCCGTAACGGGTGGCTGTGAAGACATTGCATCGCAACTGGTTAACTTTGAAAAAAACCTAGAAGCACGATTTGTAGGGACCGACGTAGACGGCCTTGATTTTGTAATGGGTGGCGGTCGTCGTCATTTTTTACCAAAAGACGAAACAGCTAACTCAACAGATGCAGTAAGCGCTATAGAAGGTGACCGTACTGACGAGCGCAACCTAGTAACTGAGTGGCAAACACAATACCCAGATGCTACGTACGTAATGGATCAAACAGGCTTTGATTCAATTGCAGACGACGCCACTAAAGTATTTGGTTTATTTAACGAATCCCACATGCAGTACGAAGCTGACCGCGCAAACGATGTAGCGGGCGAGCCTTCACTTACCGATATGACCACTAAAGCAATTGAAGTGCTTGGTAAAAACGATAATGGATTTTTCTTAACGGTTGAGTCGGGAAGAATTGACCACGCGCATCACGCGGGTAATGCATACAACGCGCTTAACGACACCATTGAGTTTGCTAAAGCCGTGCAAGCAGCGGTAGATAACACCAACCCAGAAGAAACCCTTATTTTAGTAACCGCCGATCACAGCCATGTATTTACTATTGCTGGCTACCCTAAGCGTGGTAATCCAATTTTAGGTCAAGTAGTTGCAGTAGGCGAAACTACTCCAAGCCTAGCCGCCGACGATATGCCGTACACCACAGTCGGTTACGCAAATGGTTTAGGCTTTAGAAACTTAGGCGACGAGACTGATGCTGATGCAAGCTACACAAGTGCTGCTGTAGCAGGGCGTGTTGAGCTAAATGGCGTTGATACAACAACCCCAGGTTTTCACCAAGAAGCAACTGTACCAATGGGCTCAGAAACACACGCAGGTGAAGACATATCTTTGCATGCTAAAGGTCCTGGTGCTCAGCTAGCACAGGGTGTAATTGAACAAAACGTTGTATTTCATTTAATTAATCAAGCTCTTGAACTAACTCAGCAATAATGGCGGCTAACATGAACAAATTAACGGTACTTTCTTTGGCAGTAATGGTCGCGCTAGCAGGTTGCTCGAGTGACGATAACAAAAATGAAAATAATATTATTGCAGTAGATAACGCTATTGCAGTGGGCTCTGAGCAGTGCATTAATGGCGGTGTAGAGACTCAAGTAGGCGCAGATACCAATAATAACGACGTGCTAGACAGCGACGAAGTTAATTCAACTAATTTAGTGTGTAATGCACCTGCAACGTCGCTCACAAACGAGCAATTAGCCTCGCTTACTAGTAATGCATGGTTTAGTGAAGCACAAACAAAATTAGGTGCTGCACAAACAGCAAGTAGCAACATTGTTACTGAATCAGGCAAAGCTAAAAACGTTATTTTATTTGTGGGCGATGGTATGGGTATTTCTACCATAACCGCAGCACGTATTTTAGCGGGTCAGTTAGAGGGCGAAATGGGTGAAGATCACCAGTTAAGCTTTGAAACTATGCCTTTTTCGGGCTTTGTAAAAACATACAACGTAGATGCGCAAACGCCAGATTCGGCAGGCACTATGACCGCAATGGCATCGGGCGTTAAAACCGACGCAGGCGTTATTGGTATTGATGAAGCGGTTGAGCGTGGTAATTGTGCATCAGGCAAAGGGCACGAACTTGTTACCTCGTTAGAGCTTGCTGAAATTGCAGGTAAAGCAACAGGGATTATTTCTACAGCGCGTATTACTCACGCAACACCAGCTGCAACGTATGCTAAATCGGCAGAGCGTAACTGGGAAGATATCTCCGATATGCCAGAAAGTGCTGCAACGTGTGAAGACATTGCATCGCAACTGGTTAACTTTGAAGCCAATCTAGAAGCACGCTTTAGTGGTGTTGATGTAGACGGTATTGACGTAGTAATGGGCGGCGGTCGTCGTCACTTTTTACCAAAAGATGCTGCGTTTAATTCAACCGATGCAGTAAGTGCTGTTGAAGGGGATCGTACAGATAACCGCGACTTAACCGCAGAGTGGAAAACGCAATATCCAAATGGCACGTACGTAATGGATCAAACCGGTTTTGATGCAATAAGTGACGACGCCACTAAAGTGTTTGGCTTATTTAACGAATCCCACATGCAGTACGAAGCTGATCGAGCAAATGATGTAGCAGGCGAGCCTTCGCTTTCACAAATGACTGAAAAAGCAATAAGCGTGCTTGATAACAACGAGCAAGGTTTTTTCTTAACGGTTGAGTCGGGTCGAATTGACCACGCGCATCATGCGGGTAATGCTTATAACGCGTTAAACGACACTATTGAGCTTGCCAAAGCCGTTAAAGTGGCAATGGAAAACACCAACCCAGAAGAAACATTAATAGTTGTAACTGCCGATCACAGCCATGTATTTACCATTGCTGGTTACCCTAAACGCGGTAACCCAATTTTAGGTAAAGTGGTTGCAGTAGGCGCTACTGAGCCAAGCTTAGCTGCCGATGATATGCCTTATACAACGGTTGGTTACACCAATGGTGGTGGCTTTAGAAACTTAGGTAGCGAGACAGATGCCGATGCAGGTTATGCCTTTGCACCTGTTACAGGGCGTGTTGATTTAACAGATGTTGATACAACAACACCGGGTTTTCACCAAGAGTCGTTAGTACCACTTGGCTCAGAAACACATGCCGGTGAAGATGTTGGCGTTTATGCAATGGGCCCAGGTGCACACTTGGTAACAGGCACAAACGAGCAAAGCTTTTTATTCCATGTAATGGACTTTGCCGCTGACTTTGTAAAAGCAGCAGACGAAAAACTAGCGCAATAAATACCGGCTAGTTATAAATTTAGTTAAATATATCTAAATAAAAACCCCCGCCTACTTTGCGGGGTTTTTGTCATTAAACTGACATTTATAATCGTTATGTTATTGCCATAAACTTGAAATATAAATAAGAGATAGCTAAATGAAAAAAGCGTTATTAATAATTGCCACGCTTGTAAGTACAAGTAGCTTTGCCTCGCAATGTGATATTGATGCCAAGCATTTAAAAGCGGATTATAAAATTACCAACAGCCATAAAGCGCAGCAAAGTAGCGAGTCACTTACCCTTTGGCGAAACAACCAGCAAGTAGCGCATCAAAGTGAAGTAATCACCGAGCTTTGGCAGCACTTAGCCAATAATCAAATACGACCAATACGTTACTTTAACGCCCAGCAACGCGGTATTGAATACCAACCATCTGAGGTACGCGGCGTACAAAACTGGAGTGCTAAAAGTCAGCTGGTGGATAACCACCTAATCGAAAAAATGACCCTAGTAAGCACCCAAGGCAAAGGCTGCGATGAAGTAAAAAACTATACACTGAGCGAAAATGGCAACGACTTTAACCTTGCCTTTATTACGCATTCAAAATTAGTTAAAACATTTAGTATTAGTAATAAAAAAAGCCAAACAAGTACATTGCTAAGCCTTAATAATGTAAACACTAATGAGCCATTAATTAGTGCTCAATTTGCACAGTGGGATCGCTTTCAAACCACCGATTACGCCGACATTGGCGATAACGAAGGCGACCCATTTTTAGCTAAAATGATAAACCTTGGTTTTATAGAGCACAGCGCAACGGGGTTTTATAACCAGCAAGGCGAGGCTATTCAAGGCGGGCATCACCACTAGGTTTTAGTTGAGTTTTAATGTGGCGTAGGACGAGCTTGCTGTGTTGGGGGTAAATTTATACTTCAGTCAGCAAGCTGTGGTGAGCTATCAACCGGCCTCTAAAATAAAGTGAATTTAAAATACTTCCGCCTAAATAATACTTCGAATAATCGCCTCATCTTATAAATAAGCACCGCCTGCTGCTAATTATTTATAGTTCGCAATAACTTACGCTATTTGATACTAATAGAAGTCCACGCAATAGGGACGCTTGAAAAAGTACTTATTAGCAAAGCTGTTATATTGGAACTTAAATGCGAGTACTTTTAGTTATATGTTTTTTATGGACTAGCTTATTATTTGCCTGCGGCAATGATGAACTAGGCCAATCAGCCTCTTTTGCAAAAATAAATGAAGACTATAGCGTAGGTAACTTTGTTGGCTATGATGTCTACGTACCTGAGATATTTAAAGACTATTATTTAACGTCATTTACAGTAGTGATAAAAGATACTTTATTAGCAGACTTGGATTTTACTGAAGCTAATAGTTATGAAGGTTATTACAAGGTATTTTTTCAAGTTAATCCTGAGAGATTAGATTCATTAAATATAGTACTTGGTTATTCAACAACAAAAGACAAAAAAGGAATTGTAATGTGTGGTGAAAGAATACAGTTAAATTTAAAAGAGTTACTCAGAGCAAATCAACCAGAAATGATCATCGCGCCCCCACCACCACTAAAATAGATCGAATTATTAAATTATTTTTAAACGTCGATCAAAGCGCTTGAAATAGTTTGTTCGGGTTTTGTTTGGTCTTATATTTATATAGCTTAAGTAGTTCGCTATGTTTAAACAAAGTTAGGATTCATTTTTTATGATCAAATCTATCACTGTTACTAAAAAGAATTATACCGACTATGCTGATTTTGCAATAAAAAGGTTGTGTACGCCTCAAGGTAAAAAAGACTCAGGAGTTATAAAAAATGTGATTGTTTGGTTTGTAATAACTGTTGTTTTTATGACTATCTTTCAGGTCGAGTCTATTCGCCTTTCTGACTTTCATTGGCCAAGTGGGTTAATTGTAGCAGTGCCATTTTTAATATTAATTATTGTATTTTTATACAATAATCATAAGTTAAAAGAGCAATCAATCCCCAATGAAAATGGCGTAATGATTGGCAATAAAACAATTGAATTTCAAGCTGATGGCATTCGCGAGACTAATCATCTTGGAAGTTACTTTTATAAATGGCAAGCCGTTGAAGCAATGGAAGAAAATAAAGGCGATTTATATATATTTGTAGACAAGTTATTGGCTTTAATAATCCCAGCTAGCACATTTACAAACGAAGCCGAAAAAGAAGAACTAAAAGCATTTATTAAAGCTCATATTTAGTCATGCGTCATTTTATAAATATTTACACCGTCTTAGTGTTTATTTTAATGCTTATACCTATTTCATCAATGGGAAGTGAAAAACCAGCTAACACTACCGATGAAAAATGGGGCAAGTATCTAGAGCATAGAGCTGCTTGGAATAAAATGCTTAAAGAGCGTTATGAAAATAAGTTAAAGCATACTCCGCCAAAACCGCCTTGGATTAAATTTCCAAATTATCATCCGAGCGATATATTTTGGAGAATGGGTGACGGCGAAAGCTACATAAGTGACTATTTCTCTATCTATTTTCAGTACGCTTCTAAGGCTGAAATAAATGCTTATAAGATTAAATATCCTGAACACTCAGATTGGCGTGGAACATATAAGCGCTTTGAACACTAACTAAAAAGTACAGCTATGCTTTCAGATAACTTATTTGATTGTGGCGCTTATTCACAGTGCTATTAACTCACGCTAATAGCACATATCAGTTTTTAGACGCTACTCAAGATGAGCATCATCAGGCTTTTTAGGTTTACTCGCTACTTCGGTTAAGCCGTCTTCGCAATCGCCGCTGTCGCAGGTATTTAAATCGCTTTGTGCTTGTTTATCTTGTTGAAGCACTTGTTTTAAATCTTCCATGCGTTGGCGAACTGCTACGCCGTAGCTGGCGTCGTCTCCCCATAATGCAGCTAGTTGCAGTACTGCAGCGCGGTCGTGGTCTCTAAATAGCTTACCAGCACGCTCTGCATCTTGCTTAGTGTTACCTAGTAACTCGAGTGCTTCTACGGCAAGGTTAATAGCTGAGTCGACTGTTTCGCGGTTAAACGCATCTACTTTTAAATTAAGTAACTGATACGCATGGCGGCGGTCGATTGCGCGAGCAACTATTTTAAGCTGCGGGTAGTTTTTATGCGCGAGCTTAATTATCTCAATAGTTTTATCGGGGTTATCAATTGCAATTACCAGCATTTGTGCAGTGTGCGCGCCTGCGGCTTCAAGGAGTTCTTGGCGTGCGGCATCGCCATAAAATACGGTATTGCCAAAACGGCGTAGTAATTCTATTTGGCTAGGGCTGTGATCAAGTACGGTAATTTCGTAGCCTTGCGCGTGCAGTAAACGCCCCATAATTTGACCAAAACGTCCGTAGCCCGCAATAATTACGTGCTTAGCGGTGCTAATTTGTTCTGGCTTATCAAACTCAGGCAGAGCACTGCTGCTGCGTTTTTGTATTTGCTCATAAACCATAAGTAATAACGGCGCTATTAGCATTGATACCGCCACAACTAAGGTAACAAGGCTGGTTTGCTCGGGCGTTAAAATACTTAAGGTGGTGGTTACGCTTAACAGTACAAAGGCAAACTCACCCCCTTGGGCAAGCGCTAAGGCAAATAATAATTGCTGTTTACTGTTAATTTTAAAGGTAACGGCAAGGGCAAATAAAATGCAGGCTTTAACCACAATGAGTAAAACCACTAAGCCTATAACAGTACTAAACTCGTTAAATAGCAGTTCAAAGTTAATTGATGCGCCAACAGTTATAAAAAACAACCCTAAAAGTAAGCCTTTAAAGGGTTCTATATCGGCTTCTAATTCGTGTCTAAATTCACTCTCAGCAAGTACTACGCCCGCTAAAAAAGTCCCCAAAGCAGGCGATAAACCAATACTTTGCATAACCAGTGCAATAGCGACCACTAAAAACAGTGCAAAAATAGTAAATATTTCACGCATGTGCGTTTGGGCAATGTATCTAAATAACGGCGCCGATACATATTTACCGCCGGCAATAATAGCGGCAATAACCGCAACCGATACACATACTTGTTGCCATACCGGCCAGCTTGCAATAATTGAATCGCTGATTTCTTTTGTGCTAGTTTGCGGGGCAAATGCAAGCAGTGGCAATAGGGCTAAAATAGGAATAATTGCGATGTCTTGAAACAGCAATACCGAAAAAGCGTTTTGTCCGGCTTCTTGCTTTAGCCAGCCTTTTTCTTCAAGGCTTTGCAGCACAATAGCGGTAGAGGAGAGCGCCAGCATTAAACCAATGGCGAGTGCGGTTTGCCAATGCATGGCAAAAAACCAATAACAAAATGTAAAAATTGCCGCTGCCGATAGCACGACCTGTAAGCCGCCAAGCCCTAAAATAGAGTGGCGCAATGTCCATAAACGCGAAGGTTGTAGCTCAAGGCCCACTAAAAACAGCATCATTACTACGCCAAATTCGGCGAAGTGCATTACATCGGTTTGATCGCCCACAACACCCAGCGCATAAGGGCCAATGAGTATGCCGGCAATTAAATAACCTAATACTGAGCCAAGTCCGACTCGTTTAGCAATAGGCACAGCGACTATGGCTGCTGCTAAGTAAATTAAAGCAATTTCTAACACGCGTTTATCCTAATAACATCAAGGCTTTTAGAATGGCTTAGCTGCTTATAAAATACAATGGATTATATGGCTCAAAGTTGCTTATTTATCAGTAGTTATAACACTAATGGTTATAACTACTGGGCTAAGAATAGCACTTTATGTTGAAGGGCTTATTTGGGGGGCTAAATATTACAAATACTTATAATTGCTGAGCTTGGTTGGCCTGAATCAGAGTGGTAAATAGTAATGTTTGAGCTGATTGTATTTTCAACGCTTGTTTCAATTGCTGTTACTTCAAACTCTGCTGATGCAGGTAGGTCGATGTCTAATTCGCTATCGAGGTAAGTACTTCCGCTTTTTTGCAAAGTAAGTGGTTTTGTTTGATCAAAGCTAAATTGAAAGCTATCTGACGCTAAAAGTGTATCTACCATGTTAAAGCGTAGGTTAACTGTGTCGGGGCCTGAAAACTCAGCACACACAAATACCGAAACCTCAACAGCTTGTAAAACGGGCATGCTATTTTGGCCTATATCCACAGTAAAGTTGCTTTGCGTAATTGCTACAGAGTTGTATTCCCCAGTTGCTAGCCTTTGATCTGCTGTTTTTATCGTTATTTTTTCACCTTGCGCTAAATTAACCTCTTCATCAAAAAAGCCATTTGTATTGGTGCTGTACTGCTGTCCATTAATTGTTAGCTGTGCATTGCTTATAGCCGCTTTTTGCACATTAGTGAGTTGTCCTTTAATACGACCGGTAAGTAGAGCAGAGTTAGTTACTGTAATTGAGAATTGCACACTTTTTGAAAATCCATCAGCATCAGTTGCTACAACGGTTAGCGTGTAACTACCTGTCATATCGGCGATAAATTCGGTAATACTTTGGTTTGCATTGCTTAAGCTGGTGCTCGAGCCTGATGGGGCTGATAGTGTCCAAGCGTAATCGAGAGTGGTTCCTTCTGGGTCGTAACTTTGGCTTACATCAAATTTAACTGCATTGCCCACTACTTCGTAGCGTGATTGCTCCCCCGTGAAGCTAATTACTGGCAATGCGTTTTGTATTACATCAATTGTTAGGGTTTTTGTGTCAGAGAACTGCACGCCATCGTTAGTGCGTAACGAAATAACAACTTGCCCCTCTACTGATGCGCTAAACGTTGGTTTTGATATTGTATTACTGCTAAGCGTTGCTTGGCCTTGCGACGAAATGATTTCCCATTGGTAGCTTAGTGGTTGGCCTTCTGGATCGTAACTATTGGAAGCATCAAGTAAAACTTGTTCATCAACCGTTATGGAGGTTTCATAAGTTACCAAAGTGATAGGCTTTTTATTGCTACTGGCATGCAGTACAGAGGTTGCTTGGTTTGAGCTTAATTGCCCATCAGACACTGTAAGCACTACAACGTAGTTGCCTTCTTTATCGGCAATAATAGAGGGTGTTGCTGATGTGTTGTTAGTGAGTTGCGATGCACTATTTACAGGCTTGGCTTGTAACTGCCAGTTATAACTCAGCGTATCTCCGTCTGGATCGCTACATTGTTGGCACTGCAAAGTGGTTGATTCGTTTAACGTAATATCACGTTCGGATTCAAGTGTTGCAACGGGGGCTTTATTACTTGTGGTAACAGTTAAAGTAACAGATGCGGTATCACTTTCGTTTTGTTGATCGGTAACAGTGAGTGAAAGCGCGTAATCTCCAGCTGTTGACGCTGAAAACCCTGCGGTATGATTTTGCATGTTTGAAAGAGCTGGCGTGCTGCCCTGGGGTTTTTCTGTAATTGCCCACGCATAACTAAGCGTATCGTTTTTATCGGGATCAGTGCTTTGGTTACCATAAAGCGTAACAACTTCATTTGGGGCAATTGTTTTATTTTCTACGTTTATAACCGCTTGTGGTGATGAGTTAGAATTAAGCGATTCACTTTTTATGAGTACGACAGTGCTTGCCGTATCACCTTGTGAATCAGTAACGGTAAGCTCAACTTTAAATTCGCCTATTTCGTCGGCAACAAACTGGCTTTTAACTTGAGTCGCATTTTCAAGCGTTGCATTACTTGCTACGGGCTTGGTAATAAATTGCCATTTGTATTGATTAATGGCGCCGCTGGTTGTGCTACTTTGCGCGCCATTTAAAAGCACAACATCACCTTGTTTAACGGTTTGTGTGCTACCTGCGTTAGCCGTTAGTTGGGTATTTGCAGTAACGGTGAATTGTTTTTGTGCAGGACTGCTTGAAAGCTTGCCGTCACTCACGGTTAATACTAATTGGTATTCTTGTGCTTCAGATACTGAAAACTCAACGGTACTTTCGTTATTAACCGTAATCGGTATTTCTACTTGTTCGTTTTTGCTGGTTAATTGCCATTGATAGGTGAGTGCATCGCCATCGGGGTCACTACTTTGTGCTGCGCTAAAAACGAGGGTGGTATTTACTTTAAACTCCGATTGCTCGGTGGTAATAACCGCAATAGGCTTTGTGTTAGTGCTGAGCGGTTTAGTTACTGTTTTGGGGTCTGAACCTCCAGAGCCACAAGCTACGAGGGTGAATAAAGCAGTAATTAAAATTAATAACTTCCATTTCATAATATTAATATCCTTTTAATAAGTTGAATATTAATATGTACCTAAATTAGATATAAAGCAAAAAAATAAATCAAATAAGTAAATTTTCATTATTTTAGGAAATAGTTAACGTGAAACAGTGCTGCTTTTAAATAATTTATACTTTGAGGGGAGTGCTTTATGCCCAGATTGATAGGGCATAAAGTGTATTAAATGGCAGTTAAATAACGCTTAAATAAAGTTAGTCAGCTACTTTTACTGAACCGCTAATATTATCGATACTTACATCGCCCGAGCCCGACTCTGTAATAGTCAGCCCCTTTGCATGGTTAACGCGAATATCACCCGAACCGTCTTCAATTGTTACGCTTGAACCAATATGCTCAATAAGCAGGTCGCCAGAGTTATCATCAACATTAACAGCACCGCTTATATGGCTTATCACTAAGTCACCCGATCCATCTTCAACGTTTAGCGAACCGCTTATGTTGCTCACGTGCATTTCGCCAGAACCATCGTCAATAGTTGCATTGCCACTTACGTTGTTTATATGAATACTGCCAGAGCCGTCGGTTAATTCTAAATTACCTGCGATGTTTTCAAAGTTTACTTCACCTGATCCATCGTCAACAGTTAGGTTTTTAGCACCGCTTATTGTTAAATTTCCTGAGCCGTCTTTTACATTAATATTGCTTTGCATAGCATTTATAAAAATGTCGCCAGAGCCATCATCAATATCTAAATTTAGATTACTTGGCACAGTAACCACTAAATTAATACTTGGAGATTGACCACTGTAAAAGCTAATACCATTACGGCTTTTATTTTGGGCAACAAGCTTTGCCTGTTTACCGTCTTGCTCGAGCGTTAGCTCGTATTCGTCTTCAATGTCGGCTGTGTAAATAGTGGCATCAACACTAATGCTGGTGGCCGTTTTTGAGCCTTTTATTTCAAGGCTACCTGCACCGCTTAATACATTTAAATATTCAAGATTATTGCTTGGCAGTGATAGCTGTTGAGTTTGCTTTACTGAGGCAACGCTTGGCGATATGTGAAATACACAGCCACTTAATAATAAAATGCCGCCAATAAGTGAAAGTGGTTTTGTAATGTTAGATACAGTTGATGAGCTCATGTTTAGTCCTTTGTATTTTTGTTTGTATTTATATAAACAATATAGAGCAAAAATGAGGCCGAAATGTAAGCTGTTGTTTTATATAGGGTGGTGGTTTTTTATGAAAGTTGAAATACTAATAAGTGGTTAAAATAACTAATTATTAATATAAAAGGATGCGTGATGCATCCTTTTATAATTGCTCTGCTTTTATTAGGTCGTGTTGATCTTTGTGGATTGAAATTTGTTCAATCTAGGGGCGATTAAATCGCGGCGCGAGGTTTGTAACCTAGTGGACTAAGTAAAAACCGAGCAACAAAGAGTTAATCGTCCCTAGAAAGAACCCAAAGGGCAGCGCATGTTTGGTATTTATGCTGCGTTATCGCCTATTTATGGGGAATAACCACACTACATAGGCTCTCCCTTGCCTAAAAACCAAACATACTGCTGCAAATTCACCCACCAAAGATCAACACGCCCTAGTAAACTAATTAAAAGCTGTAAGTAATATTACCGTATAAGAAACGCCCGTCTAATCCGTAAGGTGCATACGGTGTGTACGGGAATATTTGACCAAAGTCAGAGTAACCAATGTTATCCACGGTGGCTTGTGGGTACTGATCGAACAAGTTGTTTGCACCAACGGCAAATTTCCAATATTCGTCTGGACGGTATGCTACTTCTAAGTCGGTGATCCATTTAGGGTCTAAGTATTCATCGCGATCAGCTGTTGTTGATATATCAGCGACTTCACCATAACGTGTGGCACGAAGCGTTGTTTGCCATTCGTTAAAGTTCCACACTGCTGATAGGTTCCATTTGCTATCTGGCGTGCCCTCTTCAAAGCGACCTACTTCACGACGCGCAAACACTACGTAGTCGTCACCTAGTGAGTTAAGTTCGCTTGGGTTGTCGTTTACGTGTGTTACTTCGGTGTCGTTAAAATTAGCTGCTACGTTTAGGCGTAAATCACCTAAGTTGTCTAAATCTAGGTTATAAGTGGCAACTATATCTACACCTTGCGTGCGTGAATCGATAGCGTTGGTAAAGTAACGTACGCTTTCGGTATTTAGCTCACCGGCATTTTGTAGTATTTCAACAACTGCATCGCCTTCTAAGTTTTCAGACAATACAATACGGTCATCAATATCAATACGGTATGCATCAACCGTTAAGCTAAAGCTGCCTTGCGTGTACATAAAGCCCGCAGTAACGTTTACTGACTCTTCTGCATCTAACGGCTGAGCACCGAGTGCTTGCGCTGCGGCTGAATCGGTTGGGAATAAACCAACTTCAAATGGTTGGTTGTTCTCAAGTACAGTAGAGATTTGGCGGTACGAGCTTTGCGCTAAAGATGGCGCACGGAAACCGGTGCTAATTGCACCGCGCAGCGATAGGTTTTCAGTAATGCTGTAACGCGAGGCAAGTTTAGAGGTAAATGTGTCGCCAAAGTCGCTGTAATCTTCATAACGACCCGCTAAAACGACGTTCCATTTTTCTGTTAAGTAGGTATCAAACTCAACAAATAAAGCGATGTTATGACGGCTTTCGTCAGTCGCACTTTCTGGTCCAAAACCAGCAAGTACTTGCGCGCCACCGGCTGCAATTGGGTTGCCGTTGCTATCAAGTGCGGTGATGTAAGACGCTTCTTCGCCTTCTTCTATTTTGTAGCTTTCGTGGCGGTATTCAGTACCTACGGTAAAAAATACGTCATCAGGTAAGCCTAAATCGAGTGTGGTGTTGGCCGTTGCGTTTACTAAAAACTGATCGTAAACCAGTGCACCGTTATCAAATTCAGTTGGGCTGTCGGCACCTAGTGATGTATTAATACTATTTACAACACCAAAACCAAAGTCGTTGCGGCCGTAGTTGGTACTTACATCCCATGTCCAGTCGTTAGTTTCGCCTTTTAAGCCCAGTGCAAATGAGTAGTCTTGTACGTCTGTTTCAATTTGCGGCAAAAAGCCATCTGGGTACACTTCTAAAACGTTACGGCTGTCTTTTGCTCGGCGGTAAAAACCACCTGAATTACCTTCACGCTTTGAGTAGCTACCAAATGAATAAAGGTTTAAGCCGTTATCTAAATCGTAACCCATGTTGTAAAACAGTGCGTAGTCTTCAAGGTCTGCTTTACCAAAACGGTGATTGTAACGATCGATAGTAAATTCGCGTGGGTCTAAGCTGCCATCATCAAGACGGCTGTATTGTTCGCGTGGGTCAAAGCCTGAGCGCTGCGTTGAGTCGTTATCGCGGTATTCAATTGATACGTTAACAAAGCCGTTATCAGATAACGCAAAACCAGAGTTTGCACTAACAGTGCGTGTTGCACCGTCGTTTACTTCTCTGTCGCCACCGGTATTAAACGCTAAGTCGCCGTTAGCATCTGCGTAGGTGCTTTCTAGCTGAGGTACGCCAGCCATTTGAGTATCGTATTTACCGTACGTTACGCTAACGCTGCCGCCTTCTGAGGCATCTTTAAGTACAATGTTAATTACCCCAGCAATTGCATCAGAACCGTACTGTGCGGCTGCGCCATCACGTAGTACTTCAACACGTTTAATTGCAGAGGTTGGGATCATGTTCAAATCAACAGCGGTAGAGCCTCGGCCAACAACACCCGCTAAGTTTAATAGCGCACCGGCATGGCGGCGCTTACCGTTTATAAGTACTAATGTGTGATCGGGTGCTAATCCACGTAAAACAGCTGGTTTTGCATGGTCAGTACCATCACCCATAGTGGCACTTGGGTAGTTAAAGCTAGGTACTTGGTTTGCTAGTATTTGGCTTATTTCTAGCTGACCCGTACTTTGCATATCACCGCTGGTAATAATATCTACAGGTACTGAGCTTTCGGCAATACTGCGTAAGCTACGGCGAGTACCTGTTACTGAAATCACTTCAATGCTTTTTTCGGCTTGAACATCTTGTTCTGCAGCAAATACAGAAGAATAGGGTGCACTAAGTGCAGAAGAAACGGCCAGGCTAAGTGCTACTTTTTTGGCTGATAATGGCTTTAACATGATGTTGATTCCCTTGAGGGCTGCTGACTATTGATTTTAAAAAGGAGCGCATCATATAGAAGCGACTACCCTAGTGCAAAGATAAAAACTATCTAAGATATTCTAAGTTGTTAACAAGTAAGGTCACTGTCTACGCGTGATATAGGCGTTTGGATCGTTGTAGTTGCAATCTTGTGTCGAATGGTTGCGAATTCAAGGGGATTTTAGATAAAAGTTAGTAAGACGTAAAAAGGCCAAGCAAATGCTTGGCCTTTCAATTTTTTAAATTTAGTAATTTAAATTATTCAGGGGCAACTTCAAGCGTTGTAAATAATGCATAACGTCCTGCATCTACGCCTTCTTCATTTACGGTAACCTTGTTAGAGGTTTCGATTAGGTATAGGCCTGGCTCTTTCCACGTAATTGTAAACATACCGTCTTTATCGGTCGTTACTTTTACTTCGCCACGCTCGTTACGGTAGCGTGTGTCGCCTTTTAAAATACTTACTTCAACGCCTTCACCAGCAGATTTACCATCTTGTAGTAACTGAAAACGTGCTTGTTCACCTACAAATAAATCGTTTGGATGCGTTGGACCGCTAAGCTCTAAGCCTAAACCTAGCTGTGCAGGTTTTGAGGTGCCATTTCGGCTTACAAATGTATCTACTGTTGAAACAACCTTCGTTGTCGTTACATCTTTTGCATTGCTAGGTAACTCGGCTTCTGTTTTTTTACCAAATACGCGCTGGCGCTTACCTTCTTCGTTTTTATAGAAGGTCATGTACATTGGCTTTTGGGTCATTGCAATGTGGTAAGTGCCTTGCTCTGTTAAGCTTACCGCAGCTGAGCTTTTACGCTTTAAGTAATAAGCACGAATGGTGTCGCTTACTGGCTCACCATTAGGCGCAAGTGCCATTAATAATGTGTCGTCGTACTCGGCGCCTTTTTCTTTAGGTTTAAAGGCTTTGTCTGGTGCAAACATTTCGTTAGAGATACTAGCGTCAATCATTACGTAATGCGCTTTATCGCCTGATAAAGATGTATGCGAAGGTAGTAACCAACGTCCGTGTGCACTTGCTGAAGTTGACACTAAAGCAGATAAGCTCAATGCGCCGATTAATGCCGTTTTTAATAAATTAATTTTCATTGTATTTCCTTAAATTCAAATGATTAAGTAGCAGCTACTTAGTGCTTACAGTGACGAAGCTTTTAGAAAACTCGTTTTTACCATCAATTGTTAGTTTGCCTGATTTAGTTAAATCAAGCTCAACGCGGGTGTAGTCTCTGCCGCCTTCTTCGCGTACAACTTCAATATTTAGTAAGTATTTACCTGGTTTTACTGGGTTACCGTCTAAATCATTACCTTGCCAATTTATGGTGTAAGTACCTGCGCGTTTTGTTGCGCCGCTAATGCCGTCAAAGTTGGCATCGCTTTTACCAGCTTTACGCCACCATTGGCGTAAGTCTTTAAACCATTCTGCTTTTTGCACCCAAAGTGCAAGCGTTGTAACGTGTTTGCGCTCTGGTGTTTCAAGCCAAACTGCAACGTATGGGCGGTGATACGGTTGTACTTCTAAGTCAGGCAGCGTTAATTCAACCTCTAGCTGTGGTGTTTTTGCATGCGCCGTTGTTTGAAAAAACGCAGCTACGAGCAGTAATGCGGCGCTTATAAATAATTTAAATTTAACCATTAAGACACTCCTTTTATTTGTGGAACCCAACATAAATAAATAACCAGTGGAGTTACCACTCCGAGTACGGTTATCCATATTCCTGCTAAGCGTTTTTTTCTATTTTGAAACAAAATAATCATGCCGGTGATGGCAAATAAAATCATTAGTACGGCAGATATATCAATTACCCAACTCCATACTTCACCGCTGTGGCGGCCTTTATGTAAGTCGCCAATAAGGCTTAAAAAGCCACCTGTTTGGTAATCAAGATTTAGCTCGCCAGTTGTAAAATCAAGCTCTGCGTAGGCAAACCCAGCAGGCAGTGGGTAGTCGAGCATGACAAGCGCGTCTTCTTTTTCCCACTCAATGCTTTTTACTTTTGTAAGTGCATATTGCTCGGCTAGGTAAGCTTCTATTTCAGGGTAAAGCGTTGGCAGCGTATTTAGCTGCTCATTCGCTTTGGTAACTAGCTCTGCTGGAATTACCGCCGTTACTTGGCCATTATTTTTATCGTTTTTAAGCCAATCAATATGGTTGAGCACAATGCCGCTAACGCAAAATAAGATAAGCAAAAAAAACAAAGCTGTAGAAATATAAATATGTAGAGCACGGCTTGTGCTATACAAAGCCCGCTTGTTAATAAACGACATAAAAACAGTAAATAAATTAAATTTACAGCATGATAATGATTTGCATTAGCTATTACAAATTTACTTACTTATCTTTACATAAAAACTTTAAAACAAAGGCGGTAAGCAGGTAAAAAATGAATATTTAACGCTTAGGAGGGCTGGAAGGTCTTAAAATAAGGTAAATCATTACCAATACTTCTATTACTGCAACGAGATAAATAACCCAAATAGGGGCGGCTGAATACAGTAAAAATGTAAATCCAATTAACATGCCAATGGCGGCGTAGCATTTGGCTTTTACAGGCACTACTTTATGGGCTTGCCATTGCTGCAAAGTTACACCGTAACGAGGGTGGTTTAACAGCCATTGTTCAAGCGCGGGTGATGAGCGAGTAAAGCAGGTGAGCGCTAAAATAAAAAATATAGTGGTAGGCATGACCGGCAGCACAATGCCAATAATACCCAAGGCTACAAGTATTAAGCCAAGTGCTTTAAACCATAAGTTTTTATAACAAATAAACACTGCTTTTATATTCACTTAGGCTCTTTTTAGTAATGGCTGATACTTTCGATTGTAGGCCAAATAGTTATAAAATCGAAGTGTAAAAACATAAAAAAGGGCAAACTAAGTTTGCCCTTTTAAATTTATAAAATAGGTTTTACTTATCTAGAAGTAGTAACCTACGTTGATGTTAAAGCGACGCTCTGTATCGCCATCACCAATAATTGTTCCGCCAATAAATGGCTGGTTACGTGCTTGAATAAAGTCAAAGTACGTAAATAACGGGCCTGCTGATACGCTCATACCTGTTACGTTCATCCATGTATCTGCACTGTCGTCAGATTTGTCGTAAATGATGCCGTAATCGTTGTAGAACTGCACGCCTGTTATAGGGCCTAAATCAACCGATAGGTCGTAAGCTACGTTAAAGTTAGTCATGGTAGCTTCGCTTGATACGGTATCGTAGTAGTCAAACGCACCTACAACAAAGCGGTTGCTGTTGTCGTCTAGGTCGTAGTCGTACTCACCGTGCTGAAATTGAATATTCCAGTTATTTATTTGGCTGTTTACGTGGAACGCCCATGCGCCGTAGTTACCTGCACGGTCGTTACCATCATGTAAGCCACCGCTTAATAATGATACACCCACATCGGTTTTAGCGTTTTCGCCATGCTCAATTTGGTACACTGTACGAGCTGCAAATGTGTTGTATTCACCAAGGCGAGAGCCAGGTGCATCGTATGTGCCTTCGGTTGTTGCACGGCTACCAACTATATCAAAAGAGTAACGCTCGTTAACTTCAGAGCTGCCATCAACGCCGCCTACTTCATCATTTTTGAAAAAGCCTAGGTCTAGTTTCCAGTTATCTTTTAGTTTACGGTTTACTGTTACACCCAAGTCAAAGTCGTCTTCTAGGCCAACATAGTAGTTAGTGCTAAAAAAGTAGCTGTGTGAGTTGTATGGGCCATTACCAAAAGGGACAGGTGCAATACCAGCTTGTGCTTCCCAGCCATCAGTAAATTCGTAACCTAAGTATGCATACTTAACAATGGTCATGTAATCGTAAAAGCGAAAATCACCATTAACAGAAATATCGTTTATTTCGCCAGATAAGTTAATGCGAAATACTTCAAAGTCTAAGTCGCCGCTACGATCTTGAGTGTCTTCATCGTATGAATTAGTGCTGTAATTAAAACGCACTGCGCCACCAATTTTAACGCCTTCGTCTTTTTTCTCAGATTCGGCGGCAGCAACAACAACTTCTTTGTTATCAGCTTTTTTACTAATTTTTGCAACTTCTTGCTTGTGTTGCTCATTAATTTTTTGCTGTTTTGTTTTTTCATCAGCTAACTTATTTTCAAGCAGTTGCATTTGTTGCTTTAACTGCTTAAGTTGGCTTTGTAACGTGTCTAGATCATCAGACGCATAAGAAGTACTTGTAACACCACCTAGAACTAGTGCTAGTGTTAATTTTGAGAGTTTAGTCATAATTGCCGCTCAGATTTTGATTAAAAAATAAAAAATTCAAGACGTAAAAAAACGCCTTACGTTTAGGGTAAGTACAAAAACTATGTATTTTTTTTATTATTTATTCTTTAGGAGCTTGAGTAAGCGCACCAACTTCTAGAAGGGGCGATGCATCTAATTTATCTGCATCCATCATTGCGGCTACACGCTGCATTGATGAGAGTAAAAGGCTCTGTTCCCATTCAGCAAGTGCAGAAAACTTTTCAATAAAGTGTTCTTGCAATGGCTGAGGTGCTTTATCAAGTAACTCTTTTCCTTTATCGGTGAGGTATAAGCTCACTCTGCGTTTATCCATTTGACTGCGTACGCGTGTTACTAAGTTTCTGCTTTCTATTCTGTCGAGAATATTGGTGACCGTTGCTGGGCTTAAATTTACATTTTGAGCAATACGGCTCGCCGTTATTCCATCGGTTTTTTGCACTTCTTGCATTATAAGCAATTGTGGGCCAGTTAAACCCGAAGTTTTATTTAGCTGCTTAGAATGTAAGTCAATCGCGCGGATAACTTTACGTAAAGAAATCAATAACTCGTCATATTTTTGCATTTGCTTATCTCGTCGATGGGGCGGTAGTTTGCCGTAATCGCGAAATGTTACACATCAAATAAATTGAATTCAAATAATATATTGTACTTTAGCCCGCTTTTATTGGTTTTTAATAGTTAGAGCAGTAACTAATGTAAAATTATATTGTTTAAATATTGGTAAATTTTATTAGCACCTTGTGTGCATTAAGTTGCGCACAGTACGTATGTTGTGAATAATTGGCAAGTCTTATTGTATAGACTTTAGTATTATTCATTTACAGCTGTTAGTACAAAGTAATTGTTTGTGAGTTTACTGTATATGTATTAATCGGCAATGAACAAATTCAGCAATCAATATTTAATATCAATAGCGTATACTTTAAGCATGCATTATTGTTTAGATGTAAACATTAAAAATCTTTAGTATCAGTATTATAGGGGAAGGTATGAAATTATCGCCATCAGTTAGCATTGAGCAAAGCGAATCCGGACTTGAGTTTATTAAAGTAGCTAGTGAAAAGTGCGACGCAAAAATATTTTTGCAAGGTGGGCAAATTACCGAGTTTATCCCTAAAAATAACAAGCCACTTATTTGGGTTTCACAAGAGGAAACCTATCAAGAAGGGGCGAGTATTCGAGGCGGTATTCCTATTTGTTGGCCGTGGTTTGGTACACACGCTAATGATGGGTGGCCTGCCCACGGTTTTGCGCGCACAAGCGTATGGCAAGCCGATGAAGTACACGAATCTGATGAGCAAATTACAGTTAGTTTAAAGCTCCCCATGAAACTTGTTAATACAACGTATTGGCCGCATCAGTGCGCATTAAAAGTTGAGTTTGTATTAAGTGATAAATTACAGGTTCGCTTAACGACCACTAACTTAGGTAGTGTGCCATTTAGCTTTACTCAAGCACTGCATACCTATTTTCCTACCTCAGATATTACAAACACCCATGTAGATGGTTTGCAAGGCGCGCAATATATTGAGTTTAGTGAAGGGCCATTTGTACAAAATGATGTTGTAAGCTTTAATCGCGAAACCGATATGGTTTATACACAAGCAAGTACAGTGCAAAGCATTAATACGCCAGAAGGTGTTATTAATGTGAGCCGCGAAAACTCAAGTTCGTGTGTGCTGTGGAATCCATGGATAGAAAAATCAAAACGCTTATCTAATTTTGCTGACGATGAGTATAAAACAATGCTGTGCCTAGAGGCCGCTAATGTACTGACAGATAAAGTAACGCTTGAGCCAAAACAAAGCCACACCTTAATAACTACCATTAGTTGGTAAGCTAGTCATAATTAAAAGCAGAAATAGGGACAAATAGTGTTTAACAATCAACAAATAATGGATTTACCAAAGCATAGTGATATTAGCTTTAAGCCATTGGCTGATAAAGCCTTATTACATACACAACTTAGCTCGCTTCTGTTTTATGTACCGCTAATTGGAGCGCTTATTGCTGTTTGTTATTTTAATGAAGCCTTTGCTAATAATGCACAAACGTATTTGCTAATTGGTATGCCAATTTTGGTGGCCGTATCTATGGCGTACAACATAATAAGTGTGAGGTTGCGAGGTTTTGCAGTGCGAAATCATGACATTGCTTTTAAAAAAGGCGTTATTTGGCAACAAGTGACGGTATTACCTTTAGCGCGTGTACAGCATATGGAAATACACCAAGGGCCAATAGAGCGAAAACTTAGCCTTGCGAGCATTAAATTATTTAGCGCTGGCGGTGTAAGTGCCGATTTACAAATTAGTGGGCTAACCCATGATGATTGTAAAAATATGCGCCAATTTGTACAAAACTACCGCCTAGACGACGCAACTACTCAGGCAGCTTTAGTCGATGAGTAATACAACTATCGAAGATAAAGCCAGTCCTATTTACTGGCAGAAAGTATCGCCCTGGGCACTTTTATACTTTGTTGTGCACTTTAGTGTGCGCTTTGTAAAAGATGGCCTTTTAAACTTACTGCCCATGCTTGTCGTGTTTGTTACTCAAGTAGAAAATAAGTTGTTTTGGTCGCAGGTTGCAGGCGGTATTGCACTAATTTTGCTACTTGTTTACTCATTTTTATATTATTTAAATTTTAAGTTTAGTATTAGTAGCGACAACGAAATATTGCTTAACAAAGGTGTATTTAAAAAAGAGCGACTTACGCTTAAATTTGGCCGCGTGCAAAACGTTAATATTGCCGAGCCGTTTTATTTTACCCCCGTAAACTTAGTTAATTGTATTTTTGATGCCGCTGGCAGTGTGTCGCAAGAAGTTGTTTTACCAGGTGTCACTAAAGATTATGCACAGCAAATGCGTAAACAAATATTTGATTTTAAAGCGCAGCAACAGCAAGAAGCACCAAATACTGAACAAAGCGAAACAGACACTATCGAAAACAGCCTAAGCATTAGCAATAAAGAAATAGCCAAATTTGGTTTAATGTCGAATATGGCTATTTTAGCAATCGCTGCTTTTGCCCCTTTTATAAACCTAATTGTTGATTTTTTAGAGAAGCAAATTATTGCGAAAGTAGAAGGCTTTTACCAACAAGAGCTTGGTATGCTGGCCAGCGCTGCTACTTTTGCGATGATCACCTTAATTGGTTTGTTAGTTTTGGTGGCTGTAATGCTATCGGTGACTATGTCGCTTATTCGTTTTTATAATTTTGAGCTTTATTTTAAAGGTCTAAAGTTTAAACGCATTGCTGGCTTGTTAGAGCGCCATCAGCTTTCAATGAGCATGGACAAGGTGCAATCTATTGTTATTAAACAAAACCTAATGGGGCGATTACTAAAGCGATTTACCGTTGAGTGTTTACAAGCAAGTAGCGGCGGAATAGCAGCCGGTGTGGCGGCTAAAAAAAATAAACAAACGTTAGTACTACCTGTATTAAATAGCGAACAAGTTGATAGTGTATGCCAATGGATTTACCCGTGGTTTAATAGTAAAAAACTCGCTTTTAAGCGCGCAGAGCGAGCGCTTTTGTATAAAAATTTAGGCTTTTATTCACTGTTACCCAGTGTATTAGTGTTTGGCTTTTGTTTTATTGCTGATATTAATACTTTGATAAGCCTTGGTGTTTTAGTGGTGTTTTCTGGCTTGGTGACTTTGTCGTATCAGCGTTATGGTTATTACATGCATGAGGATAATGGTCGATTTTACATGGTTGTACGCAAAGGTATGATTGGCGTTCATTACCGTGTTTTTGAGCTTTATAAAGCGCAAAGTGCGCGCAGTATAAGTACGTACCTAATGAGAAAATCAGGCTTAAAAAGCCTGTATATACAACTTGCTTCAGGCTTTGTATTTATGCCCTACATAAAGCAGCAAGATGCTGACTTTATTATTGATTTTACAATTAAGCAGATTGAGTCAGATACTCGCAGCTGGATGTAAAATACCCTAATAAAACATGTGTAAATACCCATTTTCACATGTTTTATTACATTTTCTTACTGCCCATGAAAGACATTTAATAATACCCTAGATGGTATTAAGGAATTATTTTAGGGACGCTCATGAAAAAAACACTTATCGCATCAGCTTTATTACTAGCAGCACCGATCTTTGCAGCCGATTGGCAAACTATTCATACCGAACATTTCAACATTCACTACAGTGTTGAGCATGCTGATTTTGCTAAATCAACTGCAGCAGAGCTTGAAATAGTACGCACCAAAGTGCTTGAGCAGCAAAACCGAACACTTGATAAAACAGTTGATGTAGTGGTGTTTGATCCCCTAAATGCGGCAAATGGCTTTGCGCTACCTACCTCAAATAATCCTGTAATGGCACTTTTTACAACCCCACCACAATCCGACACCGTTATATCAAACAGCGCTGGCTGGCAGCAGTTACTTGTACTGCATGAATATATTCACTTAGTGCATTTAGCACAGCCTACACGCAATCACTGGCAGCAAAAAGTACGTGGCATATGGGATTTATACGACTTAACTTACAGTGATACACCGCGCTGGGTAGCCGAAGGTTATGCCACATTGATTGAGTCTAAAATGACGGGCCGTGGGCGTTTATTTGATAACTACTCAGAGTCAATACTGCGAGAATTTGCTCAGCAAGGTGCTTTGCCAACCTATGGGCAATTAAATGGCGAGCAGGGCTTTATGGGCGGCTCAATGGCGTATTTAATGGGTAGTCGCTTTTTAAATTGGCTAGAGCAAAACTATTCAGAGCAAACACTCGATAGTGTTTGGACGCGAATGCAAGGCGTAAAAACGCGTGACTTTGATGAGGCATTTAGCGGTGTGTTTGGGCAAAGTGCAGCCAAGCTATATCGCCGATTTATAGCTGAATATACCTATAAAGCAATGCAAATAGAACAAGGAGAGCCGTTACTTAATAGTGAACTTTGGCTTGAACTTAACTTATATGCAAGTAACCCTGCACCATCAAAAGATGGTAGTAAAATTGCAATTGTTGAGCGAGACAAAGAGAGCAATACCAAGCTTATAATTTATAGCACGGACGACAACATAAAGGCGCAAGAGGAGTTTACTAAAGCGCAAAAAGAGCTACTCAAAAACGATGCACAAGACATCCCCGATACAGCGCCAAGTGTGTTTAAGCGCGAACAAAAACAAGTGCTTAATCAAATTAATCGAGCCGGTATTGCAAACCCGCAATGGGTAAATAGCACAACGTTATATTTTAATGCGTACAGCAATGAAGAGTCGGGTATTTATAATAAAGTGTCAGACATATTTAGCTATAACACTGACACTGGAAATATTACACAGCTTACCAAGCTTGCTGGTATACGACGATTTAGCGTAACCAGTAACGGTGAAACCTTGTATGGCGAGCAAATAAGAGGTGGCTACTCTGAATTAGTAAAGGTTGATCTCAATACGCAAACCATCACACCATTATTTACAAAAAGCCTTGAGACAACTTACGATTACCCAATACTCAGTCCTGATGAAACTAAATTAGCTTATTTATCAACGTCATTAAATGAAAACTGGCAATTGTATATACAAGATGTGGGTAGTAATAAGCAGCAATTAATACCTATGCCAAACGGGTATCAATATTTAAGTCAGCCTAGCTTTAGCCATAATGGTGAGTCACTTTACTTTGTTGCAGGCTTAAATAGCGCTACTGATATTTATAACTACAACATAGAGAGTAAAACACTCAGCAAGTTAACTCAGGGGCAGGAAGCCGTTGCTCACCCGATTGAAATGGCCGATGGCTCGTTACTCTATTTTTCGATAACCGCAGATGGGCCAAATGTAAAAACATTGCCAAAAGCTATAAACAGCCCTGTAGTTACTGAATTTTCGGCTAATAAAAAAGCACCGCTGCTCATTGTAAACGAACATACGCTTCCAAAAGCTAAAATATATACGCATCAAACAACGCAGCAAACAAATTACAACGTGCTCGAGCAGCACGCTACTTTTGCACTAGGGACGCAGTATTATTCGGCTTCTACCAGTTTGTTAGATTTAAGCATTAAAAGTAGCGATTTATTAAAACAGCTCGACTTGCAAGCGGGATATAGCACTGATTTACACGATGGAGCACTGCACGGTGGTTATGTGCAGGCAAAATATAATGCGCTTGATGTAAAACTGAAACTTGCACTGTTTGACTATAATTTAAATACATCGCGCCAGTATCAACAAAGGCTAAATGCAGATATGGATGCCCGTGGTGGTTTTGCTGCAATAAGTTACCCTGTTAAATTTGGGCAGCTAAGTTTAACGCCGGAGCTTGCCTACAATTACACTGATTATAAACAACGCCATAAAAATTGGACGCGTTTAGGCGTTGCCCAAAGTTGGCAATATGATCGTCAAGACTTTGTGATAGGCCAAAGCCTTTATGCAAGTTGGTACGATGGCAGTAGTAAAAGTAATAGTTGGCAAGGTTACGATTTAGTCGCCAAAATTTTTGGTAAAGCGTTTGGTATTCCTCTTTATGCAAATTTTTCTCAAAAACAACGTGATGACAGCAGCCTTGCATTAGGTGGCTTTAGCTCAAATCTTATTAATCAGCAGCAAAATAGTGAATATGTACTTTCATCTGAGCTGCCTTTTTATAGCGCAGCTGCAAAGCGCTATCAAGGTTACGGTGGCGGCTTTAGCTTTAAAGAAGGCATGCCGTGGCTTTATTACAAGCAGCATCAACTCGACGGCACCGTATATGCACAAAGTTACGGGATAAAACACCAAGGTGATTTTAGTTTTGGAATGGGGCCTGCTGGTATAAATGACTTAATATTTAATATGGGACTGTCGCGAGTAGAAGGCGACAGTTTTGAGGATGAAATGCGAGCGTGGCTGAGCTTTTATTATTCGCTATAAATATCAATTGACTAAGTTACTTATCCATCTGCAAGGATAGTAACTTAGCTTGATATACATCGATTTTTTGGTTATCACGTTCTAGTTCGATAGCTTTCTCAAGTAAGGTTTGTGTTTGTTTAATATTACCTTGTTGATAGCGAACTTTTGCGAGTTCCAAGTATAACTCAGCAATGTAAGGCGCTTTAGTAATCGCTTGCTCAAGGTGTGCTTTAGCCTGATGAGCGTGGCCAGCTTGTAAGTCGTTTTTAGCGATTACTAGTAATTCGTATGGGTCTTTTTCTTTATTAACTAATTGTGAAGTGAGCTCTTTAACCAGCTCTTTGTCGCCTAATTTTTTAGCTAAAAGCTGATAGTTTCTGATTAAATTAATACTTATTTCATTATTACTAAGTGCTGTTTGATAGATGTTTTTAGCGCTTTGTAAATCACCAGCCCGACGATGCAAAATGCCCGCTATATTAAATAATTCAGGATCATTGGGAGTGTATTTGTTTGCTTGTAGAATAAGTGAGTAAGCAATATCCAGCTGTTTGTCTGCTAGCGCTGTTGCAGCTAAATTACTGTAAAACTTAGAAACTAAATCGTTATAATCTGCACTGCTTGAATAAAAGCTGCGACGGGTAGGAAAGTAGTCGATTAAGGTGCCCGCTCTGAAAAATTCAACAATATTATCATCCTTTTTATCTACTTTTGGGGCGTATACTCTTGTTCTAAAGTGGCTTGCTACATAAACAACATTATTTTCTTTTGCGTATACAGGCTGACTTGTTACTTCTTGAAAGCTCGTTTCTAATCCGAGAGCTTGTGCATAGCTTTGTGTTAAAACAGCTAAGCTAATGCAGTTGCCTTGCGAAAGTTTTAAGGCTTGGGCTGAAGTAAGTGTATCGCCGTGGTATTTAAAGTTAGCTAAGTTGCTTTCGAGGTAGTTGTAAATAATGCGGTCATGACGGATTTCAGACTGTTTTTGTTTTTCGGCATAGGCTAAAAATTTTTCTTTTTCAGCATTTGGCAGCTCGAAAATACTGTACTCAGAAGGAGTGTCGAGTTTATTAAACAAAGAATGGTTTAATAGTTGTTCAAGCTCTATTTGTTGTTCTACTTGGTGAACCTTGGTTGTGTTACATCCAACTAAATATAAAAAAGTAATACAGACTGCTATTTTATAAAACATCATAAACCCACTCCATTGTTAAATTTTACATTACAATGTGGTGGGTTTTTAATCAAGCACTTGCTGTACTGCGTTTACTTGAGCGATTTTTTTGTGATTGTTTTTTACGTTTACGGCGGGTAAACCACAAGTAAAAACCAGTACCTGCTAGCCACACTGGGCTTAAACCAATTACGCACCACAGTATTTTACTTATTAGCCCTGCAAAGTAGCCAAAATGAAGTTTTCTAAAACTATCAATTACTTGCCAGCCAACGCCTACTTCGCGAATATCCCAGTTAGTTAAATGTTTGCCTGTTTGTTTATCGTAGCTAACCGTATTGGCATATTCGCTCGCAAGTGGGTTGGCGGTATCGACTTCGCCGAATAAGGTAATGTTTTCGTCAGGCTCGAGTGGCATAACTAAAAACGTACCATTAAAAGTGGGTATTTGCTTTTTACTGTCATCGAGTATGTGTTGAAACGAAATATCGCTATTGTGCAAGTTTTTGGTTAGTACAAAGTGCTCTTCCTCAGCGTGTTCAATAACTTCGTGATACCACACCGCCCAGTTAAAGTAGCCACCTGTGATAGCTAAAATAATAATGATGGGCGACCCTATCACCCCCGTCATTTTATGAATGTCGCTAAGTACAATTTGCAGTGTTGCACGCCAGCGCACACTAAATAGGCGCTGCCAAAATTTACGATAAATAATAAGTCCTGTAATACCTAATACCAATAAAAACAGAGCAAAAAAGAAGCCTAGTACTGTGCCTGTTTGACCTGGCAGGTTTTTAAAGTCGTTAAGTAAAAAGGTGTAATGCAGTTCTAAAAACCAATCAGTAAAATAATGGCTGGTACCAACAGGCTCTGACAAAATGTCACCCGTATACTGGTTTAAATGAAACTTATACCATTGCTCTGTCCCGCGTTTAACTAAGTAAACCCGATCAGCAGTATCATCGTTAAATATCTCCCAACTACCTACTACATACTCAGGGTAAGCAAGCTCTGTTTTTGCGATTAATTTGTCGATTGGCATGCGCTCTGGCAGTGCTTTTACAACATAGTGACTGCTTGGCATAAGTAAGCCATCTATTTCACTTTTAAAAACTAATACGCTCCCTGTAATACTAATAACAATCAAGGGAATGAGAGCTATAAGAGCGATCCAACTGTGAATTTTAAAAAGAGTTTTTCTCATAGATAGTTTTATATATTGCAGTTAATGACTTGCGTATGATAACAACTATCATTTTCATTTGATAGCTTGTGAGTAGGTTTCCTATTAAATAAGTAAACCGTGAACTTAATTCTACGGTTTTTGTATACCTAGCTTGCCAGTACCTAAAATAAGAATGTCTTATTTAGTTGAGTTAAATTTACGCGGCTCTACAATGCCGCGCTCATAGTAAAAGCCTTTTAAAAACAGATGTTTATTAAATGTTTTTATTTCTGTTTTTAATTAACATTTATGTAACGAGCGAGGTTGCTTTGGTGCATTATTTGCCTATATTGTCTTCTTTTATTTTGGTTTTTAGTTTTTTACCATTACTAAACAAAATTCGAAAAAATCGTAGTGTCTCTGGTTTGTCACTATTAATGATGGCATTTGGATTAGCACAAAGCCTTTATTTTATAACCTACAATATTTTCTTTGAGCGCTATTATATTGCGTTACCATTTATTGTAACCGGTGCGTTAAGCGGGCTTATTTTATATTTTTTTGCACGTTTCAATGCAGCTAAACGAGAACGTGTACAGCTGGTTACTATGCTAGGTTTTTCGTTACTGCCTTTTTCACTGCTTTTAAATTCAAGCCTTGATACTGCAACGGTATTAAGCGCTTTAACGTATGTTGGTCTTGTGATGAGTTCGGTACGTGTTATGCCGCAAACTTATAAAACATTGCGTACGGGTAATGTGAGTAATTTAAGCGCGCGCTACTTTAGCTTGCAGTTTATTGCTGGTATTTGCGGCTTAGTTGTTGAGCTTACGACAGTTGCTCCAAGCACGGCGCACTTACTTATGTTTATTATGCTATTGCTTACCAATGCTGTGCAATTTGGTTGTATGCAATACTATAGAATGCGACCTGTAATGGCTTAAAGCAAAAATAAAAGTGCTAATTTAGTTTAGGTATGGCAGTTTTAAGCTATTAATCATTACAAAGTTTAAACAATGCAATTAGCTATTCATCAAATTGATGCGTTTACGAATGAGTTATTTAAAGGTAACTATGCGGCAGTGATCCCACTAGAATCGTGGTTAAGTGACGATTTAATGCTAAAGATTGGCGCTGAGAATAACGTATCTGAAACTGCTTTTACCTGCCTGCAAGACGATGGAAGCTTTGTTATTCGCTGGTTTTCGCCGTTGATGGAAATCAACTTTTGTGGTCACGCCACACTTGCGGCTGCCTATGTTTTATGTGAAGAGCATAATATATCGAAAATTCGCTTTGTTGCTGATGCGGTGGGCGAGCTAATCGTTAATAGAAACGCTGATGGCAGCTTTGCAATGACCTTTCCTAAACAAGCACCGATTGAGGTACAAAATGTACCGCAGCAATTGCTTGATGGCTTGTCTATACAACCGATTAAGGTTCTTAAAAATCGCCAAGCTTACTTTGCTATTTATGAAAATGCCGATCAAATACTTGAATTAAAAACTAACTCCGAGCTTTTAAAAACGCTTTATCCACTAGATGTAGTGGCTACAGCACCTAGTGATGATTACGATTTTATATCTCGTTATTTTTGGCCTGCAAGCGGTGGCGATGAAGATTATGTAACGGGCTCAATTCATACTGGCTTGGCACCTTACTGGGCGCAGCAATTGGATAAAACTACGTTAAGTGCTTATCAGGCTTCAAGCAGAGGCGGGCATTTAATTTGCAAAGTGGATGATACAACCGTCACTTTGACCGGGCATGCTGTAAGGTATTTAAAAGGCACTATTTATATTTAAACTGTGAATTAAGTTATAAAAAAGGCCACGTAAATTGTGGCCTTGGTTTACTCAATTAATAGAGGTTTTATGCTTCTAGCGCTTTTGCAATTAAGCGATCAATATATTTCTTATGCGCTTTAGTTGCTGTATCTGCACCCCAAGCAACACTGGTATCGGCTATTTGAGTTAGCTGATATAACGCTGCTGTTTTAGCTAAGTTATCGTATTTGCTTGCTTTGCCAAGACCTGCAATTGCAATTAACTGGTTAACATACTCAATTTGTAAATTGTGACTAATAGAGTTTGCGTCTTTGTTTTTCACGAAAATGCTGGCGGTTAAATCTTCCATAAACTGAGTTAGGCTATATTCGTTACCGTACAAAGCAGTATCAGAAATACGCAGTAATACCGCTGGGTGTAATAGCTGTGCAAGTACAGACTTTTGCATTCCTAAAATCATTTGGTGTGCTTTAGGGTCTTCATTTTTGCCATAGTGATTAAAGCCACGACGTTGCAGCTGTAAGTAGCTATAAAGAGGTTGCATGTTTTGTAGTACATCTGGTGCAAATACAAACTTTGCGAGTATATCCATTGCTTGTGTTTGACGCTCAAGCGATACTGGTGTAAATGGTTTATCTGCGTTTGCATCACCCACTACAGCGCGCTCAACGTATACGCCACCAATCTGGCGAGAAACCACACCTGCTTGAGCTCGGTACTGACCAAATAAGCTATTAGCAGAGGTAACAAGCTGTTGGTAAGACTCACCTTTAACCGTTGCTTTATCTTTTAGCTCAGTAAATAGTTTATTAATTAGTGCCATACGATCTGCGCCATAGGCAGCAGGGTTTGACGACAAATCACCAATCATTACACGTGGATCGATATGGCGACCTGGTGTGCGCATATCGTCTGCATCGTTACCAAAGGCAAGGGCATGTTCACTTGAACGAGCAAGTATTTTTTCAAGTCGAGCTTGCTCAGCAGCTTCATCTGCAAGCGCTACGCTGTAGCCATAGTTAATTGCCCAATCATCGTAAGGACCAGGTTTTGTTTGAAAAATATCACCTTGCTGCATACCAATTGGGGCAATGTTAGCGGGTGCATAATCCATTACAGAGCCGGTTACTATGCCTTGGGTTTTGTTTTTGTCGTGTACTTCTTTTTCATCCCACAAAATAGATGATTTCATATTGTGGTTAAGACCTAAAGTATGGCCAACTTCGTGAAGTACTAATTGTGTTAAACCTTGGCGAAGCATTTCTTTATCTTCAATTTTGTCGCCGCTAGCAAGGCCTTTGGCAAGCATTAGATTTTGTTGAATCTCATGCCCAAGAGAGCAATTTAGCTCGCCTGTATTTGTTGTTTCACCGTGGCTCATTGTTCCTTGTGTGAAAAGTGTGTCGTAAATCCAGCGGTTTTTCATAAATGCAAACTCAAGCATAATGTCTGAGCCCAGTATTTCGCCTGTTAATGGGTTAGCAAGTGCTGGCCCGTATCCGCCAAATGGAGGCTTAGGTGACGAAGTCCAACGCAGTACGTTGTAATTGATATCGCCCGCATCCCAGTCTGCATCGTCTGGTTGTACTTTTACCTCTAAGGCATTTTTAAAGCCGGCTTTTTCAAAAGAGGTATTCCACGTTAAAACAGCGTCACGAATAGTATCGCGCCATTCAATGGGTGTGGTGTTTTCTATCCACCAAGTAATTGGTTTTACTGGCTCTGAAAGCGCTGCACTTGGGTCTTTCTTTTGTAAGTCCCAGCGTTTTATAACATCTTGATAAGGTGCCCAATCGGTAGATGTCATTTGATCAAATTGATTTGTAAAATAACCAATGCGCGCATCATCCATACGTGGTGCGTAGTTATTGCTAGGTAGAGCGACAAACGAGTGCTGAACTTTTACCGATACGCTACGCGGGTCGCTTACTGCATTTGAGCCACGTACCGTTGGGCTTGGGTTAGTAAATACGTAATCAACAACTACGTCTAAGTTATTAGGATATGGACGCTGTTTAATAATGCGTGATTTTTTATCGTCTAGTTTACCTACTTTAAAGCGTTCTTTAGCGTTTTTATCTGCTGGATTTGGCGTAGGTGATACTTTGTGAAGTGCTTCGCTTAAAAATAACTTATTTACATTAAATGCTATTTTACCGTCTTCTTCTTTTTCTATTTTAATGCTCGCAAGTACCGCTTCACTAATATTGGCATCACTTGCTTTTGAAATTGCACTACTTTCGTCAAATTTGTAGCGAGGTGTTTTGCTAATAATATCGATACGGTCAAAGTATTTTCTAAATTCAATTAACTTAGTTTCGCGGTACGAACCACGATAATGGCCTGCATCTGTAACGCCATCGACAGTGTGCGCAAAATACACAAACGGCGTATTGAGTTGGGATTCGTTAATCACCATAAGGTGCTTACCGGTTTTTTCGTCTTGATAAAGGCTAAATATACCGGCAAATTCAGTTTGTCCTTTGATCATTTCGCTAAGTGTTTTTGACTCTTTTTCGTCTTTTTTATCGGCTGCAAATGCATGGCTGCCAAACGCTAAGCTAAGCGCAAGGGTGATGCTCGTTAATTTCATTTTGAGACTTTTAATATTTGTTAATTTAATTGGACTGTACGTAAATTAATTTAATTTCGCACATCTTCGCGATGAAATTTAAGTGTTTAACGCTAATTAACTGATATTAAAGAATAAAAGTTTGTAACAAAATATAACGAATGAGGTGAGCTGCATGTAAAGTTATATTCTATAGCCCTAAATAGCAGTGGCATATATTCATTTGTAACAGTTGCTTACAAATGTCACCTTAATGTTTCATATGGCTCTGGTATTATGGCGTTAATAGAATTTTGGGGATAATAGGATATGCAAACAAATTCACTTAGATGGTTTTTTCCATTTGTAGCGCTCATTGTTGGTGTTGTTGGCTTTATGGGAATAAATGCCATTGCACAAGAGCCAGAAAAAAAAGAAGTAATTGATACTCGTCCAACAGTGCAAGTTGAGCCAGTGGCTGCAAACGATCATCAAGTTATTATTAATAGCTACGGTGAAGTAAAGCCTCTTGAAAATACACAGCTCTCGGCGCAGGTGTCGGGCGAGGTGTTAAGTTGGCATCCTAATTTTGTAGCCGGTGGCATAGTTGCTCGCGGTGAAACCTTATTCACTATCGAAAAAGACAACTATGAAGCAGCAGTACTTGTTGCAGAGGCTGAGCTTGCTCGCGCACAAGCGGGTTTAATAGAAGAACAAGCTCAAGCTCAAGTAGCCGAAGACGAAGCCAAGCGCTTTCCAAGTAAAGCGCGCACAGATTTATTTTTACGTAAACCTCAAGTGCTCAGTGCTCAAGCATCTGTTAAGTCGGCGCAAGCAGCATTAAAGCGCGCGCAACGTGATTTGGATAATTGTGATGTTACAGCCCCTTACGACGCATTGGTGATTAGCCGAAATATAGGTGTTGGACAGTTTGTCACTATGGGTTCGCAAGTTGCTGAACTCAATAATATTGAGACCGCTGAAGTGATTATTCCTATCGCAGGGTTCGATAGCGTTTTTTTGCCAGAACGTATTAAAGGTATTACCGCAACGATTATTCAAAAAGGCCTAAACAGCTTCACCCGTGAAGGTGTAATTGACCGCGACCTAGGGATTGTTGATAACGCTACGCGTATGAGCAGTTTAGTAGTGCGTATAGAAGACCCATACGGTCTTAAAAACATACAACCAGCCATTAAGTTTGGCAGCTACGTACAGGTAAATTTTGCAGGTGCAATGCTTAATAATATTTACCGCTTACCGCAAGCTTTAGTTAACAACCAGACTGTGTGGGTAGTAAACGAAAACCAAGAACTAGAGCCACGTAAAGTAACGGTTATTCGTGAAGAGGGTGAGTATTTTTACATTAGCAGTGGTTTAAATGCCGATGATAAACTTGTTATTACTCTACCTGAATACCCGCAAAAAGGAATGCAGGTTAAAATTGCAGGTGTAGCTACAAAACCTGAAAGCTCAGAAACGAGCACTTCAAACACGCAACAGCTGTAGGGTGTAATAGTTATGAGCGAGTCAATACAACAAAAACAAACAGGGCTAATTGCCTACTTTGCTAATAATTCAGTAGCCGCTAATTTAATGATGTTTTTTATCATTATTATGGGGGCTATAAGTTACTTTACGATTCAGCGTCAAATGTTTCCTAATGTAGAGATTAACTACATTAATATTGAGGCTAATTACCCAGGTGCCTCTCCTCAGGAAATAGAAGAAAGTATTCTTATAAAAGTTGAAGAGTCACTTAAAGATATAACCGAAATTAAAAAAGGCGTGTATCGCGCATTTAGAAATGGCGGTACAGCAAGTCTTGAAATAAACACCGATGCAAAACTTACTGATGTGCTTGATAAAGTAAAGTTGCGTGTTGATGGTATTGCGACTTTTCCGGCCGGTATGGAACCGGTCACCATAAGTCAGGTTGAGTTTAGGCAAGACGTAATAGGTATGACGCTCGTTGCTGATTTACCACTTACAGAGCTTAAGCCTATAGCAAACCAAATAGAGGATGAGTTACTACAGTTATCTAACGTGTCGTTAGTGGTAAACGATGTTCCTCTTGATGAAATAGCAATTGAAATAGAGCCTGATACGCTGCGCCAATATAATCTAACCCTTAGTGATGTAATGAATGCGGTACGCCGTTACTCAGCTAACTTTTCGGCGGGGCAGCTAAAAACAGACGCAGGTGTTATTTCTGTTCGCGTCGAGAATCAGTTTTACTCAGGTGAAGAGTTTAGGCAAATTCCGGTAAAAATTGGCGAGTATGGCGCTAAAGTTTTACTACAAGATATTGCAGTTATTAAAGATCAATTTACCGAAGGTGAGCGCTACTTTAAGTTTAATGGCGAAAACGCGGTGTATTTATCGGTAAAAGCAACGCAAGAGCAAAACATGATTCCCGTTGCGGATTCGGTTAAAGCGTTTATTGATCAAAAAAATAAGCAGCTACCGCCAGGTATTCGATTAGAGCCATTAATGGATATGACCTACTACCTAAATGCTCGCCTTGATATGATGAAAGCTAACCTGTTTCAAGGTGCAATTTTGGTGGCAATTATGTTGTCGTTATTCTTGCGATTTAAACTAGCGCTTTGGGTAATGATTGGCTTACCTGTATGTTTTTTAGGGGCCATGATGATGATGCCGCTATTTGGCATTAGCATTAATATTATTTCGTTATTCGCTTTTATAATGGTGCTCGGCATCGTGGTGGATGATGCCATAGTGATAGGGGAAGCTGCCTACACCGAAGTTGAAAAAAGCGGCGGTGGTGTAGAAAATGTTGTGCGTGGCGCTAACCGAGTCGCGACCCCTGCAACCTTTGGTGTGTTAACAACGATTGCTGTATTTGCACCATTCACAATGTCGAGCGGGCCAGAAAGTGCCTTCTTTTATGGTATAGCCGTTGTGGTAATGCTGTGTTTAGTATTTAGTTTGATTGAATCAAAGCTGATACTGCCAGCTCACATTGCTCATACGCACTTTTCGCCGATTAAAAAAGGTGGCTGGCGCGATCGCTTCAATACACGCTTCTTTGGTTTCGTAAATGGCCCATATAAACGTTTTATTGCTAAGTGTGTTGATTGGCGCTGGACTGTTTTGTTTGCTTTTATTGCAATGTTTATAATCAGTATTGCACTTATTACGTCTAATAAAGTACGTACAGTTCCAACTCCTAAAGTGCCGCACGACTTTCCACAAATACAAGTAGAAATGAACGACAACGTTTCTGACTTACAAACCATTGCTGCTATTCGTGAAATAGAAGCTATGGTACTTAGAGTCGATGAAGAAACTGAGCGTGAGTTTGGTCAAAAAATTATTCGTGATGTATTGGTATTTAATCAAGGCAGAACCGAGTCGCAATTACTTGCGCCATTGGTTGACGAAGACTCACGTCCATACAATGCATTTGAGCTTTCGCGTCGCTGGCGTGAGGCTATGCCGTCTATTGCTGGTATTAAGTCGTTAACTATTCAAGACGATGTTGGTGGCGGCGGTGGTAATGGTGGCGGCGAGTTTGGTTATTTATTGTATGGTTCAGACATAGATACTTTAAATCAAGCGGGTCGTCGTTTTATTCAATTACTTCAACAGCAAAAAGGGTTGTTTGATATTAGTTCAACCATAGATCCTGCGAGCAAAGAAGTGCAAATGAGCCTTAAACCAGTTGCATACGATTTAGGCTTAGATTTGGCAGGTATTGCAAATCAAGTGGGTGCTAGTTTTTATGGTGGCGAAGCACAGCGCGTAATCCGTAACGGCGAAGAAGTACGCGTAATGGTACGTTATCCTAAACTGACTCGAGAGGCATTTTCATCGCTTAAACACACCATTGTTACTACCCCGCAAGGTCGAGAAGTGCTTCTTGGTGATGTAGTAGAGCTAACAGAAACGCCAGGTATTAGCTATATACGCCGCGAAGGTGGCTACCGTACTGTGTATGTTTATGGCAATATTGATGAAGAGCAAATTGAGCCAGGCGAAGTGGTTAAACAAGTAAAAGAAAACTTACTGCCACAGCTAATTGAAGAATTCCCAAGTGTTAAATCAGAGCTTGGTGGCGCCATTGAAGAGCAGCAAGCTCAAGCTAATGAGCAAATAATGTTTTTTATTGGCGGAATGATTTTAGTATACATACTGCTAGCTGTTCCGCTTAAAAGCTATTCACAACCGCTTATTGTAATGTCGGTTATTCCGTTTAGCTTAACTGGCGCTATTTGGGGTCATTACTGGTTTGATTTAGATATGAGCTTAATGTCGGGCTTTGGCTTAATTGCTGCTGCAGGCGTTGTTATAAACGACTCCCTAGTAATGACCGATTACGTAAACCAAGTTCGCCGCGAGGGTGTTAGCGTTAAAAATGCAGTAATAGAAGCAGGTTGTGCCCGCTTTAGAGCAATCTTATTAACATCAATCACTACCTTTGCTGGTGTATTGCCCATTATGTTTGAAACAAGCCTGCAGGCTAAGTTTGTAATACCTATGGCAGTAGCACTTGGCTTTGCAGTGATGTTTGCAACGTTAATAACGCTTATATTAGTACCGTGTTTATATATTATTCTAGGTGATATTGGTGCCGTATTTAAACGCCCATTTAAAAGCCGAGCTGTGAAAGTCTCGTAGATAAAAAGCATAAAAAAGCACTGACCGTTATTAACGCTCAGTGCTTTTTATTATCTATTTATTGTTGTTAAACTGGCTACAACAATAATTAATCTTTAAATTGCTTATGGCAATCTTTACAGCCTTTAGCCCATGCACCAAAAGCTTTACCAATTACGGCCTTATCGCCTGATTGAGCCGCTACTGCTAACTCATCCGCGTATTGTTGGAATGCAGTTGCTTTTTTCATAAAAGTATCGTTTTCAGACCAAACAGCAGCAAGTGCAGCTGTGTCGCCTTTATCTGTTCCTTCGTAAAACGCTTCCCATGGCATTTTTGAAAGCGCAGCTGCGTTGTTAGCACGCTTTTTAAATTGCTCTGCGTCAAAAGGTACTTTACCTTTTAACATTGCGCCCATGTCACCAATTTGCACTGAGATCATTGAAAATGCTGCTTGGCGGTATTCAATCGCGTCACTTGGCTCTTTAAATGCAGAATTTGCCGATACGCTAAATGCACACGTTGCCAGCGCTATTGTTGCTAATACTTTTTTTAATTTCATGTTTGCCCCTTTTAAAGTAATTGTTAATCCTGTTTTATATTAGCTTCTTTAAATGTTCAAGTTAATATATGTGCTTAATAATTGTTTCTTTAACTAAGCATACAATGATTACCCTATCGTTACATCTATTGTCTTTATTGTTAATGACTGTAAACGCCTCGTTGTTATTTTGATTGTTGTTGTGTAACGTCACGCCATCATAAAAATAACTAACAAAGAGAGTTTATGAAAAATAATATTTTTAAAATGTCAGCATTGTCTGCTGCAATAGTGGTATCACTTTCTGGTTGTGGAAGTAGTGATGACGATAATAAAAGTAGCGTACCATTAGTTACTGACGTAGCGCCTAAAGCGAGCGATGTAGTTGTTGTAGATTTAAAACAATGGATCCCTGTTACTGCAGAATTTAAAGCCAGCGATAACGATGGCGATGCACTTACATTTAGCTTCACTGAAAATGGTGAAGAAGTGGTTGCAGAAGATGGCGTATTCACATTTAGTCACGGTACTCTAACTGTAGAGGGAACATCATTTACTTATGTTCCAATGACGGATGATGATGCAGTTATTGATTACACTGTAAACGCAAATGGTAAAACGGCTTCTGCACAAATAAACATTTCAGGAGTTGTTGGTGACCCATTAGCAAATCAACAATGGCACCTAAATAATACAGGCCAAAAAGCATACTCATTAAGCGATGAAATGAAGCAGGGCTTAGTTAATTTATATGTAAATCTATTTGGCGATACCGAAGAAGAAGCGCAAGCAAGTGTTGATACTAGTTTTGCTAATGCAGAAGCTACTGGTTTGGTTGCTGGTGAAGATATGAATGTAACAGCCGCTTATGCTCAAGGCGTTACAGGTGCTGGTGTAACTGCTGTTGTTGTTGACTCAGGTATGGAAATTCGCCACGAAGATTTAGTAGATAATGTATTACCAAATCGCTCTTTAAACCTTAACGCTGAAGCGCTAGACCGTACAGACCCTACAAGTACATCAAACAGTGGTGACCACGGAACAAGTGTTGCCGGCTTAATTGCAGCAAAAGGTTGGAATGGCAAAGGCGGCCGCGGTGTTGCACCTGATGCAGGCTTAATCGGAATGAACTACCTTGGTGGAGATAAAGTAGCACAAACTGATTTACTTGCTCATGGCTTCCCTGGTAGTGGTATTAGTACGTCTGAAAATATTTCAGCGTTTAACCGTAGTTATGGTATTACGTTCCCTACGTTTATCGGTTATTCAGAGCTAGATGAGGCAATTGAATCTTACCCTAACCTTAACCTTCGTGATGGTAAAGGTGCGCTAAATATGAAATCTAGCGGTAACTCATTTGAAGACGGTGGCGATGAAGGTTCTTTATGTGCTGACAATGGCGCAAATGACTTAGGTTTAACTTGTTATAATGGCGCCTTTGAGCCAAGCCAAGGCCACCCTTATTATTTAAGTGTTGCTGCAGTAAATGCTAATGGTAAACATACTAGCTATTCTACAGCGGGTGCTAACGTAATGGTGTCGGCTCCAGCGGGTGAGTTTGGTCGTTATGCTCCTGCAATGGTAACAACAGATCAAATGACTTGTATAAATGGCTATTCAGGTTTCAATGGTGGTTCTATTGCAGCATGGGCTGCTGCTTACGGTGAAGAGTTTGCTGCAAGTCAATATCCATTTAACTACCCAGGTCATGCAGATAATGCAAGCTGTAACTATACTTCAACGTTTAATGGTACATCATCTGCTGCGCCAAATGCATCGGGTGTGGTATCGTTAATTCTTTCGGCTAATCCTGATTTAACATGGCGTGACGTTCGCCATATCCTTGCATCAACTAGCACTTTAATTGATGCAGATAATGCTGCTGTTAAATTAACAGTTGGTGAAGGCGAGTTTGTTGCTCATGACGGTTGGATTGAAAACTCTGCCGGTTATAACTTCAATAACTTATATGGTTTTGGTCGTGCAGATGCTGGAGCTGCGGTTTCTATGGCTAAATCTTACGATGTTGCTTTAGGTGAACAAGTTATTACTCAGTGGAGTGGTGTTGGTTCAGCAGTTGCTGAAGACGCACTTGCACTTGAAATTCCAGATAACAATGCAACGGGTCTTACACAAGAAATTGAAGTGACTGAAGAGCTAAGCATTGAAGCAATGCAGTTTAAGTTTGATGTAAGTAATGCTGAAATGGGCTTTGGCTTAAGCGATGGTACACAAACTTCAGCCGGAACAGATTTAGCTATAGAAGTTACATCGCCAGCGGGTACACGAAGTGTATTACTGTCATCTAAGCAAGCTTTATTCTACCCAGCATATAGTTTCACTAGCAGTTGGAGTGTTGGCTATATACTAAAAGATGCAGTAATGCTTTCAAATGCGTTTTATGGTGAGTCGACTAAAGGCACTTGGACAGTTCGTTTACTAGATACGAGCGCAGATAGCTATGCACTTAGTAAAGGTGATGACAATGGTTTAGGTGTAGTAGGTATTAGCAATAATAGTTCAGCAAGTGTTTTAGAGGGTGTGTCTTTACGCGCATTCGGTCACGCAGGTCAAGAGTAAGGATTATGAAAATGAAAGTTAATAAATTAATCGTATTAAGTGCTGCTGCGTGTATGTCTTTTAGCGCTACGGCAAACACAAGCTTTGATAAAGAGCTTCAACTACCAAAGAAGCAAGCACCTAGCTTAAAGTATACTAAAGCTGATTTTGGTTCTTATAAAGTAGAGAAAAATTTACGCTTAGTGCCATCAAGTGTTGCTGCCGATGAGCATGTAGTTATGCAAAAAGGCGACATGGCGGTTGTTAATGTTGCAAGTACATCTGATGTAGTAACTAAAGGGTCATTAGTTCGTAATATTCTTACTAATAACTTAAGTTCTTTATCAGGTAATATTACGGTACTTTTAAAAGATGGTATTACTGCTAGCGACATTGCTGCAGCGGCTGGATTAAAAGTGGTGTCTGTATTTCCTGGTACTAAGATTGCCGTTTTAGCAGTGAATGATGGACAAGACATTTTAGTTGCAGCAGAGCAGTTAAATGCTTCAGGTTATGCTAAAGAAGCTAGAATTGAAGTGCTAGAGACGATTTATACTGCACAATAAGTTATTTTATTAAATAAGCTTATTTAATAAAAACCCCGAGTAACATTAGTTGCTCGGGTTTTTTTTATAAAAAATTAATCGTTTATATCAATATCTGCAAATATCATCCCGCGACGCATGCTTCTAGTTGCTAAGAATACCTCACCAAGTAACGACATAAATGCACATATGAGTAATGCCATTGCTGCTACAAAACAACAAGCAATAGTCACGCCTAAGTTTATAGATTGAATGTGCGATAAAAATAACAACATAACCACAGCGCATACAAGTAATGCGCTTAATACACTTAAACTAAAAGCAATATGAATACATCGAGAACGCTTTAAAAGAGCGCGCAGCTCTGTAGCGAGTGATTTATTAAAGTCCTCGTCAGTACTTACTTTTAATCTGCGTTCTAACTGACGTGCCCTATCGGTAATACGTGCCAAACGATTAGATAAAACACCTAAAGTAGCGGCAATACCCGTGATCAAGAATACTGGGGCAACAGCTGTTTGAATTACTTTAGCCATAGTTAAAATATTTATTACTTCGTTATTCATTCCTACCCTTAATCAGTTGAGCTTGAAAATGACTTATATATCTACAGAGTACCTGATGTAGGCTTATTAAGAAAAGAGGAATTACGTTGATTTACTTTACATAGCTTCACAAAGTAAATCACAACACAGGTTATTTTTAGGTATATTTAATTACTTAATAAAAAATAAAAAACAAAAAACAAAAAACAACAAGGACTTTGACTGATGAAACGTACTCCATTCGCACTTGCTGCATTATCGCTAGCTATTTTAAGTGGCTGTAATCAAGCCCCTGAAGAAACCAAAAAAAATAATACACAAGTTAAAACGGTTCAAGTAGCCCAAGCTATTGCCCCAGTTGCTAAAAAAGTGCCTCATGAGATGACTATTCATGGTGACACACGTGTAGATAATTACTATTGGTTACGTGATGACGAACGTAAAGCGCCAGAGGTGATTAACTATTTAGAAGCTGAAAATACATACACAGATGCAATGCTTGCACATACCAAAACGCTGCAAAGTGAATTGTTTGAAGAGCTAAAAGGGCGTATCCAAAAAGACGATGATTCAGTCCCAGTTAAAAACGGTGATTATTTTTACTCAACGCAAACACGTGGCGATAACGAGTACACTACTTACTTACGCAGCAGCGATTTTGCAGGTACCGATCAGCAAGTTATTTTAGATGTAAATGAGCTTGCGAAAGGCCATGATTATTATGCAGTAAGTGGCTTAAATGTAAGCCCGAATGGCAATTTAATGGCTTATGGCGAAGATACTGTTAGCCGTCGTATTTATAGTATAAAAATAAAAGATTTAACAACCGGTAAATTACTCGAAGATGCACTTGAGGGCACCAACGGCGGTATAGTTTGGGCAAACGATAATAAAACGGTTTATTACATTAAAAAAGATTTACAAACTTTATTAGGTTATCAGGTTTATCGTCATACATTAGGTACACCACAAGCTGATGATGAGCTAATTTACGAAGAAACTGATACCAGTTATTACATGGGTATCAGTAAAAGCAAAGATGAGTCAGAAATTTATATTTGGCACAGCAGCACAGCTGCATCAGGCGTATCGGTACTAAGTGCTGATGATGCTAAGGCAATGCCTAAACGCTTAATTGAGCGCGAAGCAGGGCTTGAATATGAAATATCTAAACTAGGGAATACTTACTACATTGTAACTAACTTAGATGCTGTAAATTTTCAGCTGATGAAAGTGGATATTGATAAAGCTGGTGACAAAGAAAATTGGCAAAGTGTGATCCCTGCGCGCGATGATATTAAGCTCGAAGGCATTGATTTATTTAATGACTACTTAGTTTACCAAGAGCGTGAAATGGGCCAATCAAAGTTGATTGCTCGTCATTTAAAAACAGGTAAAGAGTTACCACTGAGCTTTAACGATAGCGCTTATACAATTGGTACTTATGGTAATAACGATATAGATAGCAGCACGTTACGTGTTTATTACACAAGCATGACTACACCAAGCTCATCGTACGATGTAGATTTAGCGACTGGCGATAAAAAACTACTTAAACAGCAAGCTGTATTAGGTGATTTTGATGCTGATAATTACGCCTCAGAGCGTATTTTTGTAACAGCACGTGATGGCATAAAAGTACCGGTAAGCTTAGTTTACCGTAAAGACGCGTTTAAAAAAGATGGTACTAACCCGCTACTGCAATACGGTTACGGCTCTTATGGCGCAACCATGGATCCTACTTTTTCAAGCACGCGTTTGAGTTTACTTGACCGTGGCTTTGTATTTGCAATTGCCCATGTACGTGGCTCGCAAATGCTAGGTCGTCCTTGGTACGAAGACGGCAAGCTACTCACTAAAAAGAATACGTTTAATGACTTTGTTGATGTAACTAAAGCATTGGTTTCTCAAAAGTATGGCGCAAAAGATGAAATATTTGCGTTAGGTGGCAGTGCTGGTGGCTTATTAATGGGCGCAGTAGCAAACCAAGCACCTGAGCTTTATAAAGGCATGGTTGCTGCGGTACCATTTGTTGACGTAGTAACCACTATGCTTGATGCGAGCATTCCGCTTACAACAAATGAATACGGTGAGTGGGGTAATCCGAACGAAAAAGCGTATTACGATTACATGCTATCTTACTCGCCATACGACCAAGTATCTAAGCAAGCATATCCTAATATGTTAGTAACGACTGGCTTGCACGATTCGCAAGTTCAATACTTTGAGCCTGCAAAATGGGTTGCTAAGCTGCGTGACTATAAAACTGATGACAATAAGTTACTGTTTAAAATAGATATGGAAGCAGGGCACGGTGGTGCATCGGGTCGCTTTAAGCGCCTAGAAGATACCGCGCTAAACTATGCATTTATGCTTGATTTAGCGGGTATTAAAAAGTAGTTACTCTTTATATTTAAATAGATTTAACTCAATAAGGTGCTTTTTAAGAAAGCACCTTTTTTTGTGGTAAATTAAAGCTAAACATAGTGCCTTTACCAATTTCACTTTGTACGTAAATTTCACTATCCATTAGTTTTAATAACCCTCTGCAAATGGCCAATCCTAAACCACCTTGCTGGCGCCCTTCTTTATTAGAATTACTTGCTTGGTAGTGCGGGTCAAAAATAGCATTCAGCTCATCTTCTTTTATACCTACGCCTGTGTCTGATACATGCACAAATAGTTGATTATCGTCACTGCGTTTTACATGTACTGCAATGCTGCCGCCGCGAGGGGTATGCCTAATTGCATTATCAATTAAGTTACTTAACACGCGCTCTAATTTAGCTATATCGGCAACCACAGGAAAATCACAAATCGCAGGTTCTACCGACAAACTAATGCCTTTTTTATCAACGGCTAAACTAAATTTTGCCATGCAATCGTAAATAAGCTCACCTAAATTAAAGGTTTCTTTATTTATACTTATTTCGCCATTTTCTAAGTGAGCAAGCTCAAATATTTGCTCTATGAGTAGCTTTAATTGCCCACAATTATTAAGCGATACCTGCAAGTATTCTTGCTGCTCTTTTTTACTTAGCTGCTCGCCTGACTGATTTAATACTTCTAAAAACCCCTGCAGTGAAGCAAGTGGTGTACGTAGGTCGTGCGATAAGTGAGTTAGTAACTCTTTGCGTTGTTTATCGCCTTGTTCAAGTGCTTTAAACTGCTCGTTAATACGCGTTAGCATGGCTTGAATACTTCGCCCTAAACTATGAACTTCGTTACTTTTTTGCGTTGAATAGTTACTGAGCTTTGTATCGGTAATACTGTAATTAGCCGCTTCAATTTTACTTACATCCCGCGCCAATCGTTGAATAGGGTTGGTAAAAAAACGCAGTAAAATAAGCATTGCAATCAGTAAAAATACAAGTGCTGATCCAAGCCATAAAGCAGCTAGCCATAGCTTGTCATTATTTTTAATTGTGTTTAAAGATGTGTCGTAAGCTTCGCCCCCAATAATTACATATAAGTATCCTTGCAACTTATCGTTATTAAATACAGGCGCGACTGAAAATATTTTTTGTTGCTCTTTATTACGAGGATTATCACCATAAATAGGGGCAGCGCTTGGGTCGTTAATCAGCCTTTTTAAAGGCGTTAAACTAATATGCGTGCGTTTAACTTTCCCCGGCTTTGCTGAGTAAGTAAGAATTTTTCCGGTTTCGTCTACAAAATAAAATTCAAACGCAGGGCCTAATAACATCAAGGTATGAAAGAGGTTTTCAAGCGCTTTATAGTCGTAAACACCTTCTTTTATTAGTGGGTTATCTTGTACTAAATGTTCCGCTAACGCTAAGTGCAGATTTTGTTCGGCGTGGTGTTTTGAGGTGAGTTCCAGTTGCTTGCTCCAGCCGTAAACTAGGGCGCAAATAAAACAAAAAATCACGACTAGCGATATAGCTAATTTTTGATACAAAGATAATTTCATAATAGGTGTCTTAATTGAGTTGGCTAGGGTTTAGTTTGTAACCAACACCCCAAACTGTTTCGATGATAGGCGCTTGTTGGTGTTCTTCTAGCTTGGCACGTAAGCGGTTTATATGTGAATTAACCGTGTGCTCGTAACCACTGTGTTGGTAACCCCATACTTTATCGAGTAACTGCTGGCGGCTAAAAACATGATTAGGATGGCGTGCAAAGTAAACGAGTAAATCAAATTCGGTGGCGGTAAGGTTAAGGGCTTGCTTGCCTAAATACACTTGGTGCGAACTAAATTCTATATTGAGTGAGCCTACATTTAGTGTTTGTTCGCTATCAACGGTGGAGTTGTCGTTGTTTTGGCCTGCGAGTAGTTGTGCTCTGTGGCGTAATTGGGTTTTTACTCTGGCTTGTAATTCGCGTGCAAAAAAGGGTTTACAAATATAATCATCGGCGCCCATTTCAAGGCCAATAACTCTGTCCATATCGCTACTAAGCGCGGTGAGTAAAATTACGGAGGTAGTTGGGTAATGCTCTTTTATTTTTCGGCATAAGCTCAAACCATCCATTTGGGGTAAGTTTATATCGAGTAAAATAAGTCCGTAGGGATGCTTAGCTATTTTTTTTAAGGCAAGTTCTGCGCTTACAACATGATCTACATGTAAGTTAAGCGAAGTAAGTTGTGTGGTAATTAATTTACCTATTTCTCTGTCGTCTTCTACTACTAATATTTTTTCGTGACGCATGTATTACCTCGTAAAAAGGGGGGCATCCGTGCTCCCTTACTTCCCCATTACAAGCTGGAACGTTACTGCGTGCGCGTAATTACTATTTTCGATACTGGGTTATCAAACTTATGTTCAACACCAAGTGCTGATGTAGATAATCCATCTTGATTTGAAACAATGCCTGGATGCATCGTTATTATATCGGCTGTATCGTCACGTATTTCGTTAAACCCTTCACCGCTAGCGGCAGGACCTGGCACAGTTTCAGCTGTTTCTGTATTTGCTTCCGTACCCGCATCATAAGCTGTCGTAGTGCGTGATAACGAGCCGCCAACTTCTAATGTTGATACATCTAAAGAACTAAGACCGGTAAAAGCATCATTTGTATTCCCAAGCATGGCAGCAAATGACAAATTAAGCGTTTCTTGCTCTTCAACAGTAATGATTACTGTGGTGGTTTCACCAGGGCCAATAGCGCCTTCAGCTGAAACTGCAGCAAGTGCACTTTCGTAGCTGAGGTATTCTTCATTTGCACCGCTTTCTGCAAGCATTTCTAAGCCAACAGAAGCTGTTGTACCGAAGGTCCAAGGTGCTTCATCTTCAAAAGCAATGACAGAGAGTGGTGACAAAGGCTGTCCTGCAGTTAAGTTACTAAAAGTAATAGTAAACTCACTGATCACAGGTTCTACAACAATTGGCTCAACAACGACCGGCTCTTCAACAACTGGGTCGTTATCATTATCGCTACACGCTGCAAGTGTGGTTGCAAGTGCAAGCACTAGTAGACTTTTTTTAAGGTTGTTAGCAGATGACATAATCATGCTCCTACTTAACTGTAACGGTTAATTGTGCTACTGGGTTTAACCATCTGTGTACTGTATTACTTAAATCGCTATTACCCGCTTCTAAATCGTCATCACCTAAGCTACCCGGGTGAATATGAATGTTAGTATTTGTATCACCACTTAATACACCTGTACCGCCAGTGCCAGCGTCGCCACCTGGAGCAGCAGGAATACCCGGAGTACCTGGTGCGCCAGAGCCTTCAACTACAAGCTCATTGTTTTGTTCTGTGCCTGCATCGTAAGCATTTAAATTAATAGTGTAAGTACCCGCTTCTGTTGGTATTTTCCAACTGTTTAAGCCTATAAAGCCATCATTAGTTGGTAGCATCATTGCAGTTAAAGATAGGTACTCATTACCGTCGGTCGTGCTCAGTGTTGCCGTTGTAGATGCGGCTGGTGCAAGTAAACCTTCAGCTGGGTTTGCAGCCATATCACTACCCGCAGCAGTTGCTTGTGCAACTAACTCTTCAATATTGCCGCCTTCAGCCATTGTTTGTAGTGCTGTAGATGCTTGCGTTGCTACTTCAAACAGTGTGTCTTCGCTGTTGTGTGCTGTGATTAACAGTGGAGTAAAGTGAATACCTTTGGTTAGGTTAGTAACTTTTAGGTCTAATTCTGCGGCCATAGTCGATTGGCTAGCTGCCGCTAAAAGAATTGCGATTGTTAATGTAGAAGTTTTCATTATTATTTCCTGTAAGTGATGATTCGAGTTAAGTATTGAATAATCGTCTCCAGAAACCCTCACAAACTTATCACTTTTTTATCACAAGATTGCACGCTGTGATTTTTAAACATAAATACGTTGGTTGATTTGTAGACATTTGTTTAGTTAAGAGGCAACATACATAAAACAAAAAGGAGAGTGTTATGGAAGAAAATCAGCAGGTTGAACCAGTTAATAAAGATGACCGTACGTGGGCTATGTTATGCCATTTAAGTGCGCTTGCTGGGTTTGTTGTGCCGTTTGGCTCAATAATTGGGCCATTAATTGTGTGGTTAATTAAAAGAGATGAAATGCCAATTGTTGACGTGCACGGTAAAAAGGCGCTTAACTTTCAAATAACGATGGCAATTGCATATGTAGTTTGTTTTGTACTGATGTTTGTAGCAATCGGCTTAATATTACTACCTATAGTGGCAATTTTTGGGTTTGTAATGGTTGTAATGGCAAGTATTAAAGCTAATGAAGGTAAAGAGTTTAATTACCCGTTTAGTTTAAATTTGATAAAATAAACACACAGTTTATTTTTATACCAATTGCATTAAATTAGTGACCTATTATAGCGATAAGAAAATAGCTCAATAACAAGGCTAAAATTATGATACATAGTTGTTCTATATAAATAATTTTTAACGTAGTTAGTGAGTTATTTAATACGCTAGAATGATCATGTTTTTAATAAAATTGGTATTATAAACCCAGCTATAGGCTGGGTTTTTACGTTTAGCCATAAGGGCATTATGCTTTATCTCACGTTATTTATTAGCGCATTTATATCTGCGACATTACTGCCTAGCTCTTCTGAGGTGATAATGGTGGGAATGATTACTCAAGATAAAGTTAATTTATGGCTTATGTGGTGCGTAGCAACACTTGGAAATGTGTTAGGGAGCTGTGTTAATTACTGGTTAGGCACGCAGGTACTGCGTTTTAAAGATAAAAAATGGTTTCCTGTATCGCAAAAAGGGCTTGATAGCGCACAAAAGCAATTTAACAAATATGGAGTGTATAGTTTGTTATTTGCTTGGTTGCCGGTTGTGGGAGATCCATTAACGGTGATTGGAGGCATATTTAAAGTACGATTTAGTACCTTTTTACTGTTAGTAACACTAGGCAAAGGCGCTCGCTATTTAGCGGTTATCGCCCTTGCCGTAGGATTCGAAAAGCTTTTTTAAATAAGTTTTTAAGTGCTTATTTAGCCCAATCAAGCGTTAACGACACTGAGTCGGCAAAACGCAGTGCATGTGGTTTATCAACACGTGCTTTAGCGTAATGAACGCTTGGGTGCGCGTGACAAACGGCAAGAATTTCAGCAACTAATTTTTCGAGCAGTAAAAAGTGCCCTTGCTCTACTAAGCTAATAACTTCTTTGGTGATCACTTTGTAATTAAGTGCTTGGTCAACTTCATCCGTTTTACACGCATCATCAGCAGGGTAGTGAATCTCTAGATTGATCACTACATCTTGCTTTTTCTCACGCTCATCGGGGTTAAAGCCAATAAACGTACGCAGGCGCAAATTAGTAACGTTAATAATTGCATTAGCCATAGGGTTAACCTTTTATAAGCTGCAAAAATTCGTTACGTGTTTTAGGATCGCTTCTAAAGTTACCTAACATTACTGATGTACGCATGCTTGAATTTTGCTTTTCTACACCACGCATCATCATACACATGTGTTTTGCCTCAACAATAACGCCTACGCCTTTAGCGCCAGTAACTTCTTCGACTGCTTTAGCGATTTGATGCGTTAACTGTTCTTGAATTTGAAAGCGACGTGAAAACATATCAACAATACGTGCAAATTTAGACAAGCCTAATACTTTACCGTTTGGAATATAAGCAATATGGCAACGACCAATAAAAGGCAGTAAATGATGCTCACACATAGAGTAAAGCTCTATATCTTGCACTAAAACCATATCGTCAGCATCAGACGTAAATACTGCTTTATTGGTTATCTCATCAAGCGTTTGGCGATACCCTTGCGTTAAATATTCCATTGCTTTTGCAGCACGTTTTGGCGTATCAAGTAAGCCTTCGCGGTTAGCATCTTCGCCTACAGCGGTGATGATTTTTTCATAACTTTCTTTTAATTCATTGTGCATAAATATCTCAGTTAATTTATATTTACTTTAAATGACGACCGCCATCAATAGGCAAAGAGCGCCCTGTGATGTAGTGGCTTTGTAATAGTAAATCAATGCTATTGATAATTTCTTGGCATCCGGGTTCAATGCCCATTAATGATTTTTTAAGGGTCTTAGCTCGATATTGCTCATCGTCATGTTCATTAAAAATAATGAGCGATGGAGCAACCGAGTTCACTTTTATATTTGGCGCATATTTAGCGCTAAACGATTTGGTTAGGTTGTCGAGTGCTGCTTTACTTGCTGCATAAGCTAAGTGTTTAGGGCTGCCTGTTTCAACTACATAATCAGTAAGGTGTATTATATCGGCAGGTACTTTTTCATTTTGCTGATAGTTTAAAAGCAGCTCTGCGCACATTAAATTAATTAAATACGGTGTTTTGGCATGTACTCGCATCATATTATCAAACAGTGCTGCAAAGTCAGGGTTGTTAGCTTCGCAGTCCCAGCTTGATGCGTTATGAACAATAGCGCGCAGCGATGTTGTATGCTCTTTAAGCGTATTTATAAATGTACTAATACCTTCATCGGTACTAAAATCGGCATAAATACATACAGCGCCTTGTTGCTCTAATTTATCAACAGCGGCGTGACGAGTACGATACGTGATAATAATACTCTGCCCTTGGGCTATATGATGCTGAGCGAGTGCTAAACCAATACGTTGGCCTGCGCCGGTAATTAAAATGGGCGATGTCATATAAGGCAGTGTTCTCTTTGGCGGGTAGTTATACCAATATAATTAAAAATATCATCATTCTATCGCTATTTCATAGGGCTATAATAGCTCACTAATTTAATGCAATTGGTATTATAAAATTCAAAGCGTTAATTTATTAAAATATACGCAGCTTCTTAATCTGTCGATCAAAAAAGCAATTAATCCTCAAAGGCATTAATTGCTTTATTTTAGCTACTAAACCTTAATCGTAAATTGTCGGAATTGGTTGACGCTTATGTTGTGTACGCGTGTAAATGCTTACAAGCTTTTGTTCAACATCATTAGACACAGGTTTACCTTCTAAAAAGTCATCAATTTGCTCATAGCTCAAACCAAGTGCTTCTTCGTCTGTTAAACCTGGGCGGTCACTTTCTAAATCAGCTGTAGGTGCTTTATCTACCAATAAAGCTGGCGCACCTAGTGCAGTAGCAAGTGCACGAACTTGGCGTTTTGATAAACCAAACAGAGGGGCTAAATCGCACGCGCCGTCACCAAATTTAGTATAAAAACCAGTAATGTTTTCAGCACTATGATCGGTACCCACTACTAAGCCTTGGCAAAAACCTGCAATTTCGTACTGAGCAACCATACGTTGACGCGCTTTAACATTACCTTTAATAAAATCTATTTGAGCTTGCTCAGGCAGTGCTTCACCACAGCCAACTACGGCAGCTATCGCTTGCTCATGCAATGCATCAGCCGCAGGTTGTACGTTTACGGTCATACGTTTACTTGGCTGAATAAAATCAACCGCCATTTGTGCTTCATCTTCGTCAGCTTGTACACCATAAGGTAGGCGCACTGCAATAAACTGATACTTGTCAGTATCGTGTTCTTTATTTAGCTCGTTTACAGCAAGTTGACATAAGCGGCCGCAGGTTGATGAGTCAACACCACCGCTAATACCCAGTACTAACGAGCGTGAATGAGCTGCTACCAAACGTGTTTTAATAAAATTAACTCGGCGAGTTATCTCAGCATTTACATCAATCGTTGGCTGAACCTTCATTTCAGCCATAATTTCGGCGCGCATTGCCAGCTCCTTATAAAATTTAATATGTGATACGCAATAAACTTATTATGTGATTTAGTTTTAGTTAATTAAAGTTTTAAATGAGCTTTTATTTGGCGAAGCTCTGCTTTTAATTTTTCTACTTCTTCAAGTAAATCGCTTAATTCTTTGTCTTTAATTACTTCGCTTGGTAGAGCAACAAAGGCATCGGCGGGATTATTTTGTTGTTCGCCAAATAAATGAATATATCGGCTGTCACGTTTTCCAGCTTCACGCTCTAGCTTTGTGACGTACTCGCTTTCAATCAGTTTATTGAGCGCTGCCTCTACTTCATTTACGTTATTAAAATCAGCAAGCCTAGCACTGCGGGTTCTTAATTCACCAGGGGTTTGAGCACCACGCAAAAGTAACAAACAAACAATGGCACGCTGCTGAGCAGAAAATTGCAGATTACTAAATTCAGTGTTGCAAAAGCGGTGATCGTATTTATTTACGCGACCCGAAAGACCTTCATCTATTGTAACCAAACGCATTTCTATTAGTTCATCAAGTGCGTTTTGCACGTCTTCATCTGTAAGACTTAACACAGGATCGCGGTTAGACTTTTGGTTACATGCGTTCACGAGAGCGTTTAACGATAGCGGATAATGCTCTGGCGTCGTGCTTTGTTTTTCTAATAGGCAACCAAGAATACGTTGTTGATTTGTTGATAACTGCATAAATAATCTCAAATTAGTAAGCGTATTTTATTAGCTTACACCTTTATTGAATGCCAAGCCATTGTTGAAGCTTTGGTTGTAATGCTGCTAAATCGAGAGGCTTACTTAAATAGTCGTTCATGCCTGCGGCTAGGCATTTTTCTTTATCGCCCTGCATGGCATTGGCTGTTAGCGCAATAATAGTAATATTTTCATTATCTTTACCAGCATCACCTTCTCTAATGGCTTTAGTGGCCTGGTAGCCATCCATTTCGGGCATTTGGCAATCCATTAAAACTAGCTTATATGGTTTACCTTGTTTTGCATTGAGCTTTACAATTGCCTCAAGGCCATTTTCGGCAATATCAAAAGTAACACCCGCCTGCTTTAATAGCGCAGAGGCAACCACTTGGTTTATTTTATTGTCTTCAACAAGCAATAGTTGTGGTTCTGATGAATCGAGTACTGGCGCTTTAGTTAGCTTGTTTTGAAGCTGTGCTTGTTGCTGCTGTTGTTCAATGTATTTATCGTTTGTGAGTGAGTCAAACAAATCAGACGGTGTGAGAGGTTTGAAAATCATACAGTCGACTTCCATACCTACTTTAGACTCCTCAGACGAATAACTCATTGGCGCCATAATAACTAACTTGCAACTATGCATATTTATAAAGTTTTTAAGCGCGGTGATATGCGTTTTTGGGGCTTTTTCAAAAAAGTAGTAATCAACTAAAATAGCACCAGGGTGGGTGGTTACATTACTTAAGTAATCATCAACCTCAAGATAGTTATGTATACAATTAACTTTTGCACCCCAAACAGTGAGCTGCTTATTAGCGGTGTTAGCATTTAACGAGCACTCATCAATAATTAAAATATGTTTGTTTTTAATTAAATGACTCGGTAAATCTTGTTCTTTACTTAAGCGCGGTTGTATTTGTACTGTGAAAGAAAATGTACTTCCTTCACCTTGCATACTGTTTACACTCACTTCACCGTTCATCAGTTCGCACAATTGTTTTACTATGGCAAGGCCAAGCCCTGTGCCCCCAAATTGGCGTGTTGTTGAAGCATCGGCTTGTGTGAATGAGTCAAATAACGACGCTTGTTTTTTAGGGTCAATACCAATACCAGTATCAATAATCGAACATTGAAGGAACGAGCCATCCGTTGTTTCATCTATTCTGGCAGTAATGACTACTTCGCCATCAATAGTAAATTTAACCGCGTTGCCAATTAAGTTATTTAAAATTTGGCGCAAGCGGTTAGGGTCACTAATTATCTCGCTAACAGTTATTTGAGTAGCATCTAGAATAAGTTTTGTATTGTTTTGTTCTACCTTTAAAGCAAAGGACTCCACCACTTCGCCTAATAACCGAGGTAAATTAAATTGCACGTTTTCAATATCGAGCTTACCGGCTTCAATTTTAGAAAAGTCTAATATGTCATTAATTATATTAAGCAAAGATTGAGCTGATGATTGAGCAAGTTCTATATGATGTTTTTGCTGTAGGTCCAATTGAGTTTGCTTAATTATGTTAAGCATCCCTAAAACACCGTTCATTGGGGTGCGAATTTCGTGGCTCATACTCGCTAAAAATTCACTTTTAGCTTTAACAGCTTGTTCGGCGGTTTCTTTGGCAGAAACTAGTTTTTGTTCGGTTTCAATTCGCTGTTGGCTTGAGTGCAAGCTGCCTATTAACGCTGCAACGGCAATTAAAAAGCTTTCTTCGTTTTTAGACCAGTGGCGTTTTGATTGACATTGCTCTGCGCAGACGACTCCTATAGCGCCACTTCCCGCAGGAATTATTACGCACAGCATTGATTTAATCTCGAGAGTCATTAAATACTGTTCTTTAATTGGCTCGAGTATTGGGTGTTCTTGGGCGTCAGGCACATTAAATACAGGCTGGTGATCTATTGCATTAAAAAAGCCGGGAAGATTTTTTCTTAGCCAAATAGAGTCAATTTTATCACTAGACGAATGTTTGCTATGTATGGCAAAAGGGCTTAGTTGGGATTTGTCTTCATTAAAAAACCAAATACTGGCACGTTTAATATCAAATGCTTGGCAGATTGCTTCAGTGATAATGTCTTTTGATTGGCTCAGCTGCCCAGTTAATATTAATTTATTAACGGTAAGGGAAGCTAAAATTTCGTTGTGTAATGCTGTTTTATTATTTTCTAATTCAATCTTTTTACGGGTATCAATATTCTGTAATGAGCCAAAAATACGTGTGCATCGTCCATTTTTTCGTTCTGCTTCACCATGTACGAGTACCCAAACAGATTCACCTTCTTCATCCATTACTTCTAATTCAACTTCGTAGCTTTCACCATATTTTATGGCTCGTTCAATTAAAGGTTTAATTGTTTCTCTGCTAGTGCCTTTTTTAAAGTAATTTAAATCTTTAGGCCATTCTGGTTGGCTATTTAATGGGTATTTAAATAGTTTTTTGGTCATATCAGACCAATACACTTGTTTCGTTTCTAAGTTAAATGACCATGCGCCTATTTGGGCTAGATCACTCATTGCCTCAAGCATTTTTTCGTTTTGTTGCTGACGATTAAGCATTTTCAAAAAGAATAAAAAGGCCCAAATTAATAATCCGCAAATAATAATAATTGATAGCCTAAGTGGCCATACAGCTGAATTTGGTGGGCTCCAACCTATTTTAGGTGCTACGTAAAGTTGCCAATTGCCACCTTGAAAGCTTAACGTAAACTCAAGGGGGTCTTGCTCTATTATGTTTTGATTACCGTAAAAAAACTCCCCTTTGCTGCCAAGTCCATGCCTGCCTTGTAAAGCGACGTTGTATTCTTTTTCTAGCTCATAAATACCTGAATTTTCATAGACTTTGTCAATGTTGAGAACAACTGAAAGTAATCCCCAAAAGCGATTTTCTGGCGGTATGTAAACAGGAACGCGGGCTATAAGTGCTATGTCACCTTGGATTAATTTTAATGGGCCAGCCATTACAATGGTATTTGTATCGCGAGCTCTAATAGCATCAGCGCGTTGGTTTTTTTCTTCTAAAAAGTTTAAACCGAGTGCTTTTTCATTACCTTTTAAGGGGTAAGTCATACGAATTACCATATCGGGAGCGCCACCAATATTGCGAAGCTCATTTGAGGTTTTAAATAGTGGTTGGGCAATTTGTTCAAACTGTGTTTGCTGTAAATCAGGCTGCGCCGCTACGGCAACACCTAAGCCTCGAACTAGTTGGATATTAGAAACTAAAATAGATTCTAATTGAGCTCGATATGTACTTACTTCAGAAAGAATTTGTAGGCGATGAGCATCTTTAACACGATTGTAGTTAATACGATCAAGTACGATACCAACTAGTACAGTTAGCGTAAGCGATAACCAAAAGGTCAACTTAAAGTTATGAACGTTCGTTTTTTTATTGTTAGTAGATGGTGGCATTAGCTACATCGTGGCGTTAATTTAGGCAAATTAACTATAGCTAATTTATTACACAAATGAAAACGGCGCATTAACAAATGCGCCGTTTATTTTTTATAATTAGTAGTTTAGCGAGTTACGAGTCGCTAACTTCACGCGCCCAGTGATTTTGCTTTGCTACATGTAGCTTGCGGTAACCATCAAGTAGCGCCGCATGCTTTTTAAAGCCTTCAAGCGATAAACCAGGGAAAGTTAAACCGTTAAACTGCTTTTTACCTTCGGCAATTTCTATAGCCAGCGCTACATTATTAGCACCAAACATTAAGCCTAGTGCATCTTGGTAATCTGCGTATTCGCGCTCGTCATCGTATTTAATTTCAAGAACTGCTTTTAAACAGCGGAAGTGGCGCATTGCCTCTTCGTTTACTTGGCCTGTATGAAGTATCCAGTCAACCCAATCAATGGCTTCTTCGCTGCCTGCAGCTAAACATAGGTGCGCTTTAAGCTCACCTATACGCAGAGTGTGCCATGGTGTGTCGGCATCGGTTGCAAGGCCAATAAATTCTGCGGCGCGGATAATATCGCTGTGGCCTGCTTCTTCAAGGCTGTCGTAAATTTCCATCCATTGCTCTGCATCGTACTGATCAAGCGATAGGAATGTTTCGCGAAATTTTGCGCCTTCGTTGTTGTTACGCCAAATAAGCTCATCAACAGGGTAAATGTCAGACATGCCAGGTACTAAAATACGACATGCGTATACGTTTAGGTGCGTGTAATCCATGATGTAGATATCATGATCCATGCTATGAATTAGGTCAGTACAGAAGTTATATTCTTCTTCAGTTGTTCCGCTAAAGTCCCAGTGTACAAATTCAAAATCAGGTTTTGCACGGAAAAAATCATGCGAAATCAAACCGCTTGAATCAATAAAGTGCAGTTCAATGTTCTCTGGTGTTGCTACTTCATCGTTATCAAATGTTGCAGGTTGGAATACATCTAGCTGGTCAAGACGACGGCCTTGTAGTAACTCAGTCACGGTACGTTCAAGCGCAACTTCAAATGATGGGTGAGCACCAAAAGAAGCAAATACAGAACCATCTGTTGGGTTAATAAGCGTTACGCTCATTACAGGGTATTTACCCCCAAGTGATGCATCGGCAATACGTAAATGAAAGCCATGGCTGCGAAGCTCTTCACACGCTTCGTGAATTTTAGGGTATTGCTTAACAACATCTTCAGGCACGATTGGTAAACAAATACCTTCGGCGATGATGCGGTTTTTAATAGCACGTTCAAATACTTCTGATAAACCTTGTACGCGAGCTTCAAACTTGGTGTTACCTGCGCTCATACCGTTAGATACAAAAATATTACCGATAACGTTTACCGGAATGTATACGTCTTGGTTATCGCGTTGGCGTGTGTATGGCAGGGTACAAATACCACGATCGATATTGCCAGAGTTAAAATCAAAAAGGTGTGATGCGTTTAGTTCGCGCTCTGGGTCAAAGTAATCCCATAAGCTTTCATCCATAATACCCTTTGGCACTTCATCGCCTTCAACTTTAAACCATTTTTCGCTTGGGTAATGAGTAAACTCGCCATTAGCAAATTCTTCACCTAGATAAAAGTCTGCAAAAAAGTAGTTACAGCTTAAACGTTCAAAGTATTCACCGAGTGCTGAAGCAATAGATGCTTTGTCGGTTGCGCCTTTACCATTGGTAAACATAACACCGCAGTCGCTGTCTTTTATATGAACCGAATAACAGTTAGCTACAGGGTTAAGCCAAAGCGCTTCTTCAACATTAATGTTTAGGGCTTTAAGCTTGTTTTGCATGGTAGAGATTGACGATTCTAGGTCGCGGTCTTTACCTTTGATAAATGTTTTTTCAGTCATATTTTACTCAACTAGTTCTGCACGATGTGTGGAGCTGACATTATCGTGGATTTTGATGTTTATTTCACCCTTTGTGAGCAAGAACATTATTATTTAATAAAACTGTGGTTATTATATGTGCTTAACGCTTGGTCAAAACGTGCAAAGGAAACGGTGATGTTTAAAGTAATCAAACGCTTGTTGTTATTAATTGTAATATTAGGGCTGGCAAGTACCGCTGTTGTTTATGGGGTACTTAGTTTAAGTTTACCCGCCCTTGATGGAAACGGACGCAGTAACGCGGTAGCAGAGCCTGTAAAAATTTCGCGAGATGCATTAGGGCAAGCAGTAATAAACGCCAATAGCCGAAACGACGCCGCCTACGGTTTAGGTTATGCGCATGGACAAGACCGATTTTTTCAAATGGATTTACTAAGGCGTAATGCCGCAGGTGAGTTAAGTGAATTATTTGGCGAAGCAGCGTTGGGGCTCGATAAAAAAATGCGTTTTCATCAATTACGTAAACGCAGCCAAATTATTTTACAAACGCTGCCTGAGACAGATAAGCAATTACTTAAAAGTTACACTCAAGGTGTAAACGAAGGTTTAGCGCAAGTAGGGTATTCAAGCTTTGAATATTTACTAACAGGTGCAGCACAAAAGCCATGGCAAAGTGAAGACAGCCTACTTGTGATATTTAGCATGTACCTTGATTTACAAAGCGCCACATTTGAGCGTGACCAAGCACTTATTCAAATTGAGCAAGCGTACACAAAGCAAATGGTTGATTTTTTAACGCAACCGAGTAAGTACCAAGCCGCGCTTGATGGCAGTAAATTAGCGCTTTATAGCGGCAGCATACCTACTTTTCCCAATCAAACAGAGCATATAGTTAAAAGCATTGAAGCCAACCAAGAGCGCGGCAGTAATAACTGGGCTGTTACAGGAGCGCTGACTAAAACAGGGGCTGGTATGGTGTCGGATGATATGCATTTATCGATGGCAGTACCTGTAATTTGGTACAGGGCACAATTAAATTACATGCACAGTGGTGAGCAGACTCAGGTAACCGGTGTATCGCTGCCCGGCGCACCTGCCATTGTTGTTGGCACTAACAACAATGTTGCATGGGGATTTACTAACGGTTATTTAGATACAGCCGATTGGGTTGTATTAAACGATGATAGTAAAACATGGCAAGTTGATGAACCTATCCCATTACCCGATGGGGAGGTTGAAAACTATTCATTAATACTCAGTGAATACGGACCTGTAAAATATATTAACGAAAAACCTTATGCGTTGAGCTGGGCTGCCCATCAGCCTTATGCCGTTAATATGCAGTTATTAAAATTAGAGCAAGCCAAAACGGTAGATGATGCACTTGCTGTAGCAAGCGATGTGGGCATTCCGGTGCAAAACCTAATGGTGGTAGACAGCCTTGGTAGCGCAGCGTGGAAAAACATGGGCGGTATACCGGCTCGTAAAGCGCCAAGTGTGCTTGGCGTAAATGCCGATGACTACTCAGCGCTTTGGCAGCAAAATGAATTACAACGCCCTTTTATTAAAAACCCGCAAAGCGGTCGATTATGGACTGGTAATTCTCGCGTGGTATCGGCTGAGGATGACGCGCGTTTTGGTAATGGTGGTTATGCACTCGGCGCACGTTCGAGTCAAATTCGCGATAGATTATTTGAAAAACAAACATTTGCTGAGAGCGACTTTTACGCATTACAACTTGATAATCAAGCTCGCTTTTTAATGCCTTGGCATGCTCTGCTATTAAAGCAATTAAAAGCCGATACAACTAAAAATCAGCAATATATAACAGCGCTTGAAAACTGGCAGCAATGTGCGTGTTCAACCTCCATAGGGTATACCTTAGTTAAGCGCTACCGCGATGAAGTGATTAATATTTTATTTAGCAGTATGGAAGATGAATTAAATAAACAACAAGGCACACTTAAATACGTAAAACGAGATTTAGAGCCCGCTGTTTGGCAGCTTATAAACAACAAGCCCGACACATGGATAAACCCACAATTTAAAAGCTGGGATGAGCAGTTACAAGGAGCATTTAGCCAAACTATTACTAAGCTTACAGAACAATTTGGTAATAACGTACAAAACTGGCAGTGGGGCAAGGTAAATGAGTTAGTGATAGAGCATCCGTTTGCAAAGCAAATGCCGTTACTTGCTAAGTTATTAAATATGCCCACAGCAGCGGGTTTTGGAGATAGTTATATGCCCGCCGTACAAGGGCGTAGTTTTGGCGCATCGCAGCGTTTTATTGCTCAACCAGGGCATTTAGAACATGCAATTTTAGCTATTCCTGGTGGGCAATCGGGGCACCCTCTTTCTGAATTTTACAGAGCGGGGTTTAGTGATTACGTAGAAGGTAAGCATACACCTTTATTGCCTCAAGAGTTAATACATCAAATAGTAATAAAGCCGACACGATGAACTAAAGTATAGCTAAACACGTTCTATATAATTACCAATAAAACAACAGAGAACTAAAATGAAAAAAATACTACCCGCATTAATCACAGGTTTATTACTAAGCACTACAGCGCAAGCAGACGATGGCCCAGTAACAGCACAAAAGCTAAGTGAGCATGTATACGTACTATTTGGGCAAGGCGGCAATATTGCAGCAAGTGTAGGTGATGATGGCATTTATATTATTGATGATCAGTTTGCCAAACTCTCAGATGATATTAAAAAAACCATTAGCGATTTAAAACCAGGCAGTGCAGAGTTTGTTATCAATACTCACCATCATGGCGATCATACCGGTGGCAACGAGAACTTTGCTAAAGCGGGTGCGCACGTTATAGCGCACGACAATGTACACAAACGTTTAGAAGAGCAGCACGGGGAAGGGTCAGACTTTTTACCGCGCATTAGTTTTGGTCACGACTTAAAACTACATTTTAATAACGAACACACCCATGTTGTGCATTACGAACATGCACACACCGATGGCGATTCGGTTATCTTTTTTAGTAACGACAACATAGTGCACATGGGCGACATTTACTTTAATTTTGGCAGCTTACCGTTTGTTGATGTAGATAGCGGCGGCAGCGTTGATGGTATTTTAGCGGCAGTAAACGATGTAGTTAATCAAATTGACGACAACACTAAAGTAATACCAGGACACGGCAAGGTAAGTGACCGTTCAGGACTGATAGCGTATGGTAAGCTAGTTCAAAACGCGAAAGACGTAATGCTAAAAGCAATGCAAAATAATGCAAGCTTAGAGCAAGTACTTAAAGCCGATCCATTGGCTGAGCTGAATCTTGAATACGCAGGCTGGTTACCAAAAGAGAAAGTAACCACACTTTTTTATCGTAGCTTAAAGTAGTACGCGTAACGTAAAAAACATGATACAAAGCTGAGTGTACTTTAACGTACATTCGGCTTTTATTTTCTTATGCCCAAAGGAGTTGTGTATGTCGGCAGAAAAAACCCATCTTGAAATTTGTAACTTAACCAGAGAGCAATATCCGCAAATTAAAACCTTGATGGATCAAGCGTATCCCGACTTAGGCGGTGCGTGGCCAAGTCATACCATTTTTAGATTAATAGACCAGTTTCCTGAAGGGCAGATAGGTATCGTGGATGACGGCGTGCTGGTGGGCTTAGCATTAAGCGTGCAGGTTGATTACACGCGTTTTTCAAACCCGCATACATACGAAGATATTGCAGACGGTCACGACCGTGTATTTAGCGATACCGACGGCGATGCGCTATACGGCTTAGATGTTGCTATTAGCGAAAGTCACAGAGGCATGCGTTTAGGTCGTCGCCTTTATGATGCCCGTAAAGAATTGTGCCGCCAATATAACTTACGCGCTATTTTAGCAGGTGGGCGTATTCCGCGTTATTACAATCACAGCAGTGAAATGACGCCAATGGAATACATTGCAAAAGTAGATCAAAAAGAATTATACGATCCTATTTTAAGTTTTCAGTTATCTAACGATTTTCAGGTAAAACGATTACTTAAAAAGTATTTACCGGAGGATCAAGAGTCTGTTGGTTACGCCACTCTACTTGAGTGGAATAACATTATGTATGAGCCAACCGACACGGTACTTGAGTCAACTAAATCAATCGTGCGAGTAGGTGCTGTGCAATGGCAAATGCGTTGTGTTGAATCGGTTGAAGAAATGCTAAAGCAGGTTGAATACTTTGTAGATACCGTATCTGACTACAAAAGTGACTTTATACTATTCCCTGAGTTTTTTAATGCGCCACTAATGGGGCTAGGGAATCAAAGTAATCAAACAGAAGCGATTCGCTATTTAGCGGAATACACCGAAACATTTAAAAATGCCATGTCGCGTATGGCAATAGAATACAACGCTAATATTATTACCGGCTCTATGCCACTTGCCGAAGATGATAAAATTTATAACGTAAGTTACCTATGCCATCGTAGCGGTAAGATAGACGAGCAACGTAAAATACACATAACCCCGCATGAGCAAAACGATTGGGTTATTCAAGGCGGCGATAAAATTGCCGTGTTTGATACCGATGCCGGTCGTGTGGGTATTCAAATTTGTTACGATGTAGAGTTTCCAGAGCTTTCACGCATATTGGCCAAACAAGGGTTAGATATTCTGTTTGTGCCATTTTGGACTGATACTAAAAACAGTTATTTACGTGTGCGCCACTGTGCACAAGCGCGTGCAATAGAAAACGAATGTTATGTGGTAATTGCAGGTTCGGTGGGTAATTTACCAGAGGTAGAAAGCCTTGATGTGCAGTATTCGCAATCAGCTGTACTAACGCCATCGGACTTTTCGTTCCCGCACGATGCAACACTTAACGAAGCCACACCAAACACCGAAATGCTGCTATTTAGTGACCTTGATATGGATAAGCTTAAAATACTTCACAGCGAAGGCACAGTGCGTAATTTAAAAGATCGCCGCGAAGATTTATACGAAGTGATTGTTAAAAAGAGAGACGTTTAATGGCGTGGGTGTACTTAATTATTGCTGGGTTACTTGAAATTGGCTGGCCGATTGGCTTAAAAATTTCGCAAAACGCTGATACACGCTGGCAAGGCATAGCAATAGCGGTGGTATTTTTAGTCGCTAGTGGTTTTATGTTGTGGCTTGCACAAAGGCAAATATCAATGGGCACCTCTTACGCCGTATGGACAGGTATTGGCGCCGCCGGTACGTTTTTAGTGGGTATATTGTTTTATAACGATGCCGCTACATTTGGTCGTATTGCGGGAGTATTAATGATTATTAGTGGTGTGATAACACTAAAAATCAGCTCTTAGAACCAGTTCTTAAAGCTATAAAAATTATAACAGCGCAGCTATAAAAGCCTGCGCTTTTTTATGCCCTTAATTCGGCAACATAACCAAAACAGCGGCAATGGCTATGAGTATTAAGCCAGCAGTATCTTGTTTCTTAAGTGGCTGCTTTAACCAAAGAACGGCAATTAGCATGGTAAAAAACACTTCAACCTGTCCAAGTGTTTTAACGTAAGCAACGTGCTGTAAGCTCATTGCACTAAACCAGCCAATAGAACCGACACAACTAAAAACACTAATTGCGGCTGTAGTACCTTTGTATTGCCACAGTTTACTAAGTGTTTGCGGCTCTTTTAATAATAAATAGCCCAGTAGTATTAGTGTTTGTAAGCTAATTACAAACAGCAAAACCCAAGCTGCTGAGTGAGGAAATAATAATCCTGAATTTAAGCTCGCTTCTCGTACCCACAGCGATGTAAGTGCAAAGCAAGTACCACAAGCCAGTCCTAGTAATGCTGTTTTAGCATTAAAGTGTTTAACGCTTGTTATGCCACTGAGTAGCAATACGGCAATAGCGCCAAAAAACACACCAAGCCAACCGAGCAAAGAAAGTGCCGAGCCAAAAAATAATACACCTAAAATGGCTGCTACTAACGCCTCGCTTTTGGCAAGACCAGCACCTACGGCGTAATTATTCATTTTAAATAACTTAACCATTAAACCAGTGGCAAGTATTTGCATCACACTTGCGCCTACAATAAATCCCCAAAAGGCATTATTAAACGTAGGCATGGCTGTATCTTGATATTGATACAAACCATATAAATACACGCCAGCAATAGGGCCTGCGATAATAAAGCGAGAGAGTGTTACGCCAGCCACACTCACATCGTTACTTAATTTACTTTGCAGGGCATTACGCCATGCTTGCATGAAGGCGGCTAAAAAAGTGAAAAATATCCAGGTCATGGTCGTCATCGTTAAAATGTAAGGCAGTAAAGTTAACAAGCTTTGTGAAGTAAAGCGATGTATTAACTATGATGTTGAATATTCATCATCTGCGACATTATGTCGCATGGGTTTGAGGATAAATTTAGCTATAGTAGGTCTGATGTTATTGTTAGCCGCCAGAGTTTGTCATAAAACGTATCTGGCGGCTTTTTTATTACGCTTATGCTAAATTATCCGAAACATCAAAAGGATAAATTATGACAACATTAGTTGTATGTGCATTACTTGCGGTATTAATGCCTTACTTTGCAAAAGTGCCGGTTGCTATAGCAATGGCAAAATTAGGTCGATACGACAATAAACACCCAAGGGCGCAACAAACAAAATTAACCGGCTTTGGTGCACGGGCGCTCGCTGCTCATCAAAACTGTTTTGAATCGCTTGCTGTTTTTGCTGCCGCTATTGCAGTTGTACTGGGCACTAACTCTGTAGGTGCAGTGACCGAAACGCTAGCGGTTACGCATATTGTGTCGCGTATTTTGTATTGCGTATTTTACTATATGAACCTAGATATAATTCGCTCATTAGTGTGGTTTATTGGTTTGGGTACAGCCATTGCCATGATTGTGGTGAGTTTGTAACTTTATAGCGTAAAACCACAAAGCAAGCAGCCTAAAAGGGCGCTTGCTTTGTAGTCTTGAACAACTCGCGGCGTTAATGCGATACTTTTATTCGCTCAATTAAATCGGTAGGCGCCACTTCACTATTAATCGCAAAATCTAGTTGCACAAGTACATCTTCAAAACCTGAATCAGATGCTTTATATTTCCATTTTGCTAGTGCCTCTTTCGCTGATTTATCAAAAATATCTTTAGGTTTAGATTGAATAACACTAATGTTTTTTGTTTTACCGTTTGCTGCAATATCGTATTTTAATACAACAGAGCCGCTGATCCCTTGTTGAGCTGCTTGTATTGGGTAAGCAGGTTCAATGCGTATTGTTGGTGAAATGTGATCCTCTTTAGTCATTGCTTCTGGTTGCTTTGCAATCGCTAATCCGCTTAGCATACTTGCTGCTACAAGCAATAAGCCACCTTTAGCAAACTTTGAACGCTCCCCGCTGTGTTTTATATTAATTAGTCGTTGTAACATGGTTTTTTTATCTCCGTAGTGTGAATAAGCCATAAGTCCTGTGGGCGCATTTGCCGCGCAGTTTATTAAGGCTTTGCTATATAGAATATGTTGTTGTGTGGTTTTATTGGCAAGTACCCGTTCATCACAAGTCAACTCTTGTAGTCGGCGCATGCTTGCGTAACAAACCCAAGCTAGTGGGTTAAACCAAAGTAAAATAGTAGGTAGTAATATAAGTGCGTTTGTTAGGTTGTCTTTGCGTTTTATGTGTACGTTTTCGTGCTCTAAAATAAGCGCTAATGTGGCTTTATCAAACTGGGTATTGTAGTTACTCGGTAACACCAGCTTGCTGTTTAAAATACCGACCACCATTGGCGTGGCTACATGTTGGCTGGTATAAGTTTTAACATCAGCGGTAAGAGTGCTTTCAAATTGGGTTAACTCAGTTAACTGCAGGCTTTTAACAAAGCGGGTGTGCGTAATAAAGCTAGCTATTAATAACCCTGCGGTAATAAGTACATACATGAGCGCCCAGCTAATACCTACCTCGTTTGTAAAAGATTGGTTGGGGGTGATTAAGTAGTGACTAATATTACTGTTTTGCAGTGGTTTAATCGCATTTGGTAAATTAGCAATCACCAATGCCGCAGGTAATAGCCATGCTAATTTATATACAAACCGCGAGCCAAGGGCTTTTAAAGCAAATCGCTCGAGTAAAATAAAACCACAAAACAAAATGCTTAATAGTAATTGCTGCTCAATTAACCAATTAAAACCAGTTTGAATAACCATGTTAATCCCTTACTTTTGGTTTTTTTCCCAGTCATCTATAACTTTTTTAAGCTCGTTTATATCTTGCTGAGAAAGCTGCTCCGATTTAGCAAAGCCACTCACAAGTGGCGCAATACGCCCACTAAAAAATCGCTCAATAAAGTTTTGGCTTTCTTTTAGGGTGTAGTCGGCGCGCTCCATACAGGGAGTATAAATATATTGGCGACCTTCTTTTTCAAATGTAAGTGCGCCTTTTTTTACTAGTCGACCTAGCAGGGTTTTAATGGTTTTTTCGTGCCATTGCTTATCGTCGCTTAAGCGCTCAATTATTTGGCTCGCGGTGGCGGGGTAGTTAATCCAAAGTGCGTCGAGCACGTCAAACTCTGCTTTTGATAATTCAATCATTTTATCGCCTACAAGTGTAATCTTTAATTTAAGACTACACCTGTAATCTATTTTTGCAAGTTTATTTTTAACTTTTTGAGATATAGTTAAGTGACTTGGTATTAGATTTTTGAAATATCGTTTTTATTAATTTGTATATATTGGTTTTCAGGTAGGTTTAGCTTTGAAAGGGGGAGGTCACTAAATTGCACTCTAAATAAGTCAATTACTTTGTATCCGCAGTAATGCGCCATTTTACGTATTTGTCTGTTTAGCCCTTGTTTTAAAACAATACTAAACTGATTACTGGCTATTTTATTTACCTCACAAGGCAGGGTTATGTGTTTATCAACGGGTACGCCTGCTGCCATTTTTTTACAAAAATCATCGTCTAAGGGCTTATTTACGGTGACTAAATAATGTTTAGGCTGGTGGAAATCAGGATGTATTAGTTGATTACAAAAATCCCCATCGTTGGTCAAAATAAGCAAACCGCGAGAGTCTTTATCTAATCGACCAATAGGGTAAACACGGGTGAGTGTGGGCAAATGGTGAATAAGGCTGGCAGGGTCATCAATATTTAATTTACAGTCAATACCTACTGGTTTGTGGTACGCAAAATAAACTAAATCGGCAGCACCTTTAATTTCTTTTTCGTTCACTATTACAATATCTTGCTCGTCAACGTGATCTATATGATTTGCTGGGCGATTATTTACAGTCACCACACCTTCATCAATTAAACGCGATGCCTGTTTACGAGAGCAAATACCTGCATGGGCAATATATTTAGCGAGTCGAATTTTTGCGATCATAACGTGTGACGCCAGCGGCTAATAAAAATTTGATCGCGATTATAGCAAAGCTGCGTATCGATAATGCTAAATATAAAAAGGTAAACATGATGGGTATTAAATTTTCACAGTTAAAAAAGCACGAACCGCTACAAGAAGTTATTGTTCACTCGTTAGATATGGCGCTTTATCAAGTATCAGTGATGATTAATAACGTTGAATATTATGTAACAGAAGACAGCGGTGAGTTTTTAAGAGCACTCAGCCCACTGCATGTACAAAAACGTTTTGAAAAAATAGCGTACGCACAGATGATGTTAAGGCAAACAAGCGCTTACGACGAAATGTGCGGCCAGCCGGATAAAACCAGCAGCAATATGCTTGAAGTACCTTATGGTAAAAATAATCTTTATTGATTGAGCTAATTTGCTAGTATCTGCTTTTTAAGGGCGATAAATGTATCAATTAAAAGTAGATAATACCGATGCGTTAAACTCAGCGCTTCGCGCACAAATGGTTGAATTTAACGCCGATCATTTTGATGCGCAAAGAGTGCCATTAGGCTATAAATTTACTGATGAGCAGGGCGAGCTTGTTGCCGGTATTAGTGGGTGTGTGTTTGGAAACTGGCTGATGATTAGTTGGCTTTGGTGTAGCGATAGTGCGCGAGGTAAAGGGCTTGCAGATAAACTGCTAACGGCACTTGAACAAGCAGCTATTGAGCTAGGTGCTACAACTGCTCAGCTTGATACACTTGATTTTCAAGCAAAACCCTTTTATGAAAAGCGCGGTTATAGTGTTAAGTATCAACTTAATAATTACCCACGCTCAGGTACGCGTTACTTTATGGAAAAACCACTTTAATTTTTGCTGACTATTTTGCTTTTAGTGGCTCGCCTTCAAAGGTAATACCTAAAAAAGGTGTTGCCTCTGGTGCTAACATAAACGTGCGAATGTTCATATGATCATCCCCTTTAGGGTTTTGCAGCACGTCTTCTCGGTAAAACTTACCAAAACAATCCAACGTATTTTGTTTACTTAAATCGTTTAATTTAGCAAACGCGAAAATTTTACACGAGCCATTGTTCTCACTCGCAGCGCTAAGTAATCCATGGTTATTAAAGCCACATGCAGTAAAGTCGTAATTTGCTTCTATCACCGTCATTGTATCGGTAAATTGAATGCTTTTTGGGTTTTCAGCAAGTGCTTTTAAATAGTTATTTAGTGTCATGTGTTACCTTTGGGTTTTTAATTATTTAGCGCTCAACTCTAGCTCATCTGTTTGCTGATTTATATTGAATTTAAATCGCGATAAAAAGTTCATTCCTAGCAAACCTTGCCCACGGGTGTTTTCAATGCTTAGCACTTCAAAACCATAAATAATTTGCGAGCCCACTTTAAACGATTCAATTTGATAACGCTTTACAACAATTTGACCGTTAGCTGTGTTTACCGTTACATCACCTAAATACAAAGGTCTTGGCGAAATTTGCTTAATAATATTTGTAGGTAGCGAGGTTACGCTTGCGCCTGTATCAATCATTAGTTCGGTCGATAGATTGTTATTTATTTCGGTGTTTATTAAGTAATGCGCGCCGTAAGGCGTTAAAGCAACAAAGTCGTCTTGCGATTGTGCTTTATTGATCATCGCTTGCAGTGTTTGCACTTGGCTTTTTAGATTGTGCTGGTTTGGCATTCGATCAAGGGTTGCTTGTGCGCTAATTAAATCGCCTTGCTGATAGTAGGCATACGCAAGTGGATATAAAAACTGCGCGTTATCGCTTTTATAATCAAGCCAAATTTGTGTTTGCTCAATAATAGCTTGCCAATTTTGTTGCTCAGTTAATGTGTGTAATTCGTTTTGAGTGAGCGTATTTAAACGTGTATTTACATTACTTTGCTGATCAGCAGGCAGTAATGAATTAAGCTCAAATAAAGCAATAATGGCATTTTGTGTTTGCTCGCTATTTATTAAATACTCAACCTGTAAATTAAGTAACTCTACGTTATAAGGGCTGTTATTTAATAGCGCATTGAGAAATGATTCGCTGAGTAATAAATTGCTATTTAGCCATATTTTAAGCTGCACTAGCCACGATGAATAAAGGTTTTTTGCGATTTCTGGATTGCTGTTTTTGAGTTGTTGATAGCTACTAAGTGCGGCTTCAAATTGGTGTTTTTTAAACTGCTGCTTTGCCGTATTTAATAGCGTATTTTGTTGTTTAGGCGATATGCTTTTTTCAGCACCTTGCGTTTTTTGTACTTTGGTTGGCGCGGGCTGCGGCCACAATAAATAAGCGTTAAGGCTAAGTGAGCCAATTAATAGCAAGGTAATTAGCTTGGTATAGTGGCTCATTGTGACCTCTTATTTGATGCAATTGGTATTATTTAATAAAGTGCGTTAAGGCATGAATATTGGCTATTTCAATATCAGCCAGCCCTTTATAAGCATAATTGGCGCCTTGATCGTTTAACCATACCGATTGGCAACCGGCATTATTTGCGCCTTGTACGTCTGTATCAAGGCTATCGCCAATGTGTAAAATTTCACTTTTAGCAACGTTTAAGTGCTCGGCGGCTTTATCAAATAAGGTGCTGTGAGGTTTTGCTTTACCATGCATGCCGGCTTGTAATACAAGCTCAAATTTATCGTGTAAGTTAAAGCGTTCAATTTCAACGTTACCATTAGTTATAGCAACCAGCGTAAAGTGCTGGGCTAAGTTATCTAGCAGCTTTAGTACGTCGTCGGTTACCACTATTTTACTGCGCGCATCGGCAAAGGCGTTGTAGGCAGCATCGGCATGATGCTCTACCTCTTGCTCGTTCAAATCTAGTTTAGAGAGGGCTAAGCGCAGTGTATGTTGGCGCCATTTAGTGACGTTATCAGCAAGTTCAGGTAACTTTAATACGGCCTCATTGCGGCATTGTTGCCAGTATTTTGGGCCTTGGGCTAAGTAGCTCGGGAGCGCGTTTAAATAATTTTGCTGCGCTTTAACCGCTGCTTTTATAATGGGGTGATTGTTGTAAAGAGTGTCGTCTAAATCAAAGCTCATGACAGAAAATGGCTTAATAGCACGATTAAATCGGATCATTTTTATTTACCTAATCAGTTCGTTTTTTTGCACGAGGGTGAGTGTTGTCGTACACCTTGGCTAAATGTTGAAAATCTAAATGTGTATACACTTGTGTAGCCGACAAACTGCTGTGCCCTAGTAACTCTTGCACGGCGCGTAAATCACCAGATGATTCTAAAATATGTGACGCAAACGAGTGGCGCAGCTTATGCGGATGAACCTGCGAGCTAATGCCTTGTTTTATTCCCCACTCTTGCATACGCAGGCGCACTTGGCGAATCGAAATACGGTTTTTTTGGCTACTTAAAAATACTGCTATTTCATCGGGCTTTGCAAACTGAGGGCGTATTGTGAGCCATTTTTTTAATGCGTCTAACGCTTTTTTGCCCACCGGAATTAATCGCTCTTTATTACCTTTACCACGCACTAAAATTTCACCATTGGCAGCGCTAATATCTTGTATGTTAGCGCCAACTAACTCGCTTATACGCAGCCCTGATGAATACATTAACTCCATCATTGCTTTATCTCTAATAGCGAGAGGTTCGTCGTCGGGTATTTCGAGCAAGCGTGCCATTTGATCTACATCGAGATTTTTAGGTAGGGGCTTTGCAAACTTAGGGCCTTTTATACCTATTGCCGGATTATGGTAATGCGATTGCTCGGCAATATTTTTTGCTTTTAAAAACTTATATAAGCTGCGAATACAACTGAGCTTTAAGCTAATTGTACGGCCACTTAATTGCTTTGATCGCAGTGCCATGCTGTAGCGGCGAATATGTTCGCCTTGTACGCCAAACCAGTCATCACATAGTTTGCTAAAATATAGGGCTGCAAAGCCAAGTTGGCTTACGTATTGATTAACTGTGTGCGCTGAATATTGTTTTTCAAACTTTAAATAATCGCTAAATAGCGTTATGGGTGTACGCCAGTGGTCGCTTAGCGCGGTAATATTAGGCGCATCGTCACTCATGCTAGTTTTTGTAACCGCAGGTGTAATGCGTTTATAAAGTCGAGCACAAACAGGTTATCTTGCGCGGGCTCAAAATGGTTTACGTTATTGCTACCAAACGCCAAAATAGCGATAGGGTGCTTGGTGTCGCCAATTAAATAAATAGCGACGGATTGTGTATCTTCACTAAATAATTGTTCGCGCTCTTGTATATTAATTCGCCCTAAATAATGCCCAGAATGGGTAAGGCGATGCGCAATAAGCTCGTCGTACTCGGGATTGTATTTTACTAATTTGCAGTCGTTAACATCTTCACTTGAGCAGATTATATTGCGTAGGTTATTTGCAAGAGTGTCAAAGTCGTCATGATTCCAAAGCTGGTGATGACATTGGCTAAACAAACGATATACGAGCTCGTTTTGCGTTGCATGCTTGCTCATAGCATCTATTTGGCTTTTTAAAAGCGTGTTGTGCTCGCGTAATTGACGTTGCTGAATATGTACTAGTGACGTTGCACCTTGAGCTTGCTGTTGCAGCTCAAGTTGTGCGAGTAGCTCGGGGTGATGAACTAAAAAGTCAGGATGTTGCTGTAAGTAATTAATAATCTGCTCTGTACTTAGCTCGCTCATAGTGCTACTTGTCCGTCGAAAACATGCTCTGCGGGACCAGTCATACGTACCGGGTGACCTTCACCACTCCAGCGTACTTGCAAAGTACCGCCCGGCAAATCTACTTGAACGGTTGTTGATAATTTATTTTGCATATGACCAATCACCATTGCTGCACACGCACCTGTGCCACAGGCTAGGGTTTCGTTAACGCCGCGCTCCCACACTCTTAGCTTAATGTGTTCTTGCGATACAACCTGCATAAAGCCAATGTTCGCTTTTTGCGGAAAGCGTTCGTGGTTTTCAAGTAATGGACCCAATATATCAACTTGCGCGGTGGTTACGTCGTCAACTTCTAGCACGCAATGTGGGTTACCCATAGATACCGCGCCACTAAATACAGTGTGTTCTTGCGTTCTAATAATATAAGTAAGCTCGCGTTTGCTGGCTTTTAACGGAATTTTACTTGGCTCAAAATTAGGATGGCCCATGTTAACAGTTACTTGACCGTCTTTTTCTATGTAGAGCGTTAAGTTGCCCGACTTAGTCGATACACTAATTTTGTGCTTGTTAGTAAGGCCTTTCATGCGTACAAAGCGGGCAAAACAGCGTGCGCCGTTACCGCATTGTTCTACTTCGGTACCATCGGCATTAAAAATTCGATAATGAAAGTCGAGATCAGGTGAATATGGTGCTTCAACCATCAGCAATTGGTCAAAGCCAATGCCAAAGTGGCGATCTGCCAGTTTTTTGATTTGGTCTCGCGACAAAAAAACATTTTGTGTAATGTTATCAATCACAACAAAGTCGTTACCTAAGCCGTGCATTTTGGAAAAATTAACTAACATAGCGCTCTAATTCGGTTTTGCTCTGTGCTAATCATGCCACAGAGCAGCTAGTAGACAAAAACGTTTATGGTAAAACTTTCTCACCTTGATAAAGGCTTTCAATAGTTTCGCGTTCGCGAATAAGGTGATGCTGCTGACCATCTACCATAATTTCTGCAACACGCGGGCGCGAGTTGTAGTTTGAGCTCATTGTAAAGCCATATGCACCCGCACTTCGTTGTGCAAGTAAATCGCCTTGTTTAAGCGCTAGTGCGCGGTCTTTTCCTAAAAAGTCGCCGGTTTCGCACACCGGACCCACAATATCAAAGTTGTGAGTAGGTGTTTCGTCGTCGCGAACGGATACCGGAATAATTTTTTGCCACGCTTGATAAAGCGCAGGGCGAAGCATATCGTTCATACCAGCATCTACAATTGCAAAAAACTTGTCTTGGTTTTGTTTAATAAATTCAACTTGAGTGACCAAAATACCTGCGTTAGCTGCAATAGCGCGCCCTGGTTCAAAAATAAGTTCAAGATGTTTGTAGTTAGCTAAGCGTTCGGTAACTTGCGCTGCATATTCACTTGGGTGTGGTGGTTGCTCGTTGTTGTATGGCACACCTAAACCGCCGCCAATATCTAAATGAGTTAGCTCAATACCGTTAGTTTTTAGCTCATCAATAAGCGCCATTAATTTATCAAGGGCTTCTAAAAAAGGTCTAACTTGCGTTAATTGAGAGCCAATATGGCAATCGACACCAATTACTTTTAAACCAGGTAAAGCCGCTGCTTGTTGATAAACACTCACTGCTGTTTGAATATCAATACCAAATTTATTTTCTTTTAAACCGGTAGAAATATACGGATGTGTTTTTGCATCTATGTCTGGGTTTACGCGAATAGAAATAGGCGCTTCTAGGTTAAGCTCGCAAGCCACTTCAGAAATACGCTCAAGCTCAGACGCCGACTCTACATTAAAACATTTAATGCCCAGTTTTAATGCGTAAGCTATTTCGTCAGACGTTTTAGCCACGCCTGAAAAAACCACTTTAGAGGCATCCCCTCCCGCTTTAATTACACGCGCTAGTTCGCCTTTAGATACAATATCGAAACCCGATCCTAAGCGCGCTAATATATTGAGTACGGCAATATTTGAGTTTGCTTTTACAGCGTAACATACCAAGCTTTTATGATTTTTAGTGGCGTTAGCAAATGCTAAGTAATGGCGCTCAAATGTAGCACGCGAGTATACATAACACGGCGTGCCGTATTGCTGCGCTATGCTTGCTACGCTGACGTCTTCGGCAAATAATTGGTTGTTTTTGTAGTTAAAATAATCCATTTATTGCTCCTGACTTTGCGATGTTTTAGCTTGCTCAGCGGTAGTGGCTGGTTTAGCTGTATTTTGAGGTTGGTTTTGCTCTGTTTTTTGCTCTGGTAAATATAACGGACCGCTTTGTCCGCAGCCAGCTAAGGCGCTTAACAGTACAGTGCTTATTAATAGTCTTTTTAATTGTAAGGTATGTGTCGCTTTCATTAGATTAATACGGTTGCTGGCTTTATAATCGCAGAGTAACAGAATATCTAAAAAATGCAGCTATTCGCGGATGATTTTATTCCTGTTACACTAGCTGCACATTTTTAAAGCTAATTTAAAGCTAAAACGTACCCAATATTAGGCGGCTCGCCTGCAAAGGAAATAACAATGACTGAACACGAATATCACCAATTAGCCGAAGCTCTTATGTTCACTATTGAAGAGCAGGTTGATGATTGCGAAGCTGATTTAGATTATGAATCGGCACAAGGTATTTTAGAAATTATTTTTCCTGATAAAAGTAAAATAGTGATCAATAAGCAAGCACCTCTTCACCAAGTATGGGTTGCGACTAAGTTTAACGGACATCATTTTGAAATGCGTGATGGGTTATGGATTGATAACCGCTCTGGCGCTGAATTTTGGGCGTTTATAAATGAAGCCTCAACTCGCCAAGCAGGCCAAGAAGTTAAGTGGCAATCATCACTATGAGTTTAGAATTTGTAGAATATGCAGCCCAAAGTGAACACAAAGCAACGGTTATTTGGTTACATGGTTTAGGTGACTCTGGGGATGGTTTTGCGCCAGTAGCCCCACAGCTAAATTTACCAAGCGAGCTTGGTATACGGTTTATTTTTCCGCATGCGCCAGTGCAACCGGTCACCATAAATGGTGGCATGGAAATGCGCTCTTGGTACGATATTAAGTCTATAGAATTAGATAAGCGTGCCGATGAACAAGGCGTAAGAGATTCTGCTGCAAAGGTAGAAGAGTTAATTAATAAAGAAATTGCTAATGGCATTCCTGCTAATAAAATAATTTTAGCTGGTTTTTCTCAAGGTGGTGTTGTGTCTTTGCATTTAGCGCCGCGCTTTGAGCAAAAGCTTGGGGGTGTTATGGCGCTTTCTACTTATATGTGTGTGCCACACAAATTTGCTGATGAAGCAAAACATACTGATTTAAACGTATTTATGGCTCATGGTAGCCAAGATAACGTTGTACCGCACAGTGCGGGTAGAAATGCGTTTGAAGTATTAACAGCACATAACATGGATGTAAGCTGGCAAGAATATCCAATGGCTCATCAAGTTTGCGCAGAAGAATTGCAAGCTATTCGCCAATGGTTAATTGCTCGTTTAAGCTAATTTTGGAACCGCTGAGGTCAATATGAGTCAAAAAATAGTTATAAAAGCAAATGTTAAACGCGAATTACAACAGAGCGTACCAACGGTAAGCTACGAGTGGAATTGGCGTCGTATTGTGAGTATTGCTATGTTGGTATTAATGACCTCTGCAGCAGTTGTTTATGGCTTAACCACCTCTGTTAATGCAGAGCAAGGTGAGCACCCAAATGAGCAGGAACAATTCTTAAATTTCAGCAGTAACGCTGAAAACCAAACAAGCGATGAGGTAATGGATGTTGAGCCTCAATCATCAGGAAACAATACCCCTGCTGAGTCTGTAGAGGTAACTCAAGCGAGTATTGAACCTTTGTTAGCTGAGCAAAATGAGACTCAACTAAGCATTTCAAGTAATACACCTGCCGAAGTAGACCTTGTAAATAATCCCCCGGCTTTGTTGGCTAACAACGATATTGTTACTGATCAAAGCGAAAGTATTAATACAGAGTTAAACTCAAACCTTGATAATGATGTGCAAGAAGAAACCGCAGAAGCCCAAAACGTAACTGAGCCTGCAAGTCAAAGTGACTTACTTTTAGAGTTAGAAAGTGATGATGGCGCATTGAGTGGCACTGAAGGTTTTTCCTCTACAGCACATGTGGCAAGTGTGGCATTGGGGGCGCAAATAGACACGGGTAAAATTAGTCGCGCGGTACTTACTCGTAAAGTAAGTAAGCGTGAGCCTACTAATGTGTTTGCTGCTGATATTAGGTTAAGCCAGTTTGAGGAAGGGTTATCGTTTTTTAGCGAGATTAAAAACCTTCAAGGCCAGCAAGTTAAGCATGTTTGGTCGTTTGAAGGTGAAACGATGGCTGAAATTACACTTAATGTTACTTCGCCTCGTTACAGAACGTACTCAACAAAAAATATAATGAACACACAAACAGGTCATTGGCGTGTTGATGTAGTTGATGAGCAAGGTAATTTAATTGCCCAAAAAGAATTTAGAATTTTAGCTGACTAAAACTGGCTAAACGCAGTAATTAATTGGATACCCCTATGACAGAAAAAACAAAATTAGTACGCATCGCAACGCGCAAAAGCGCTCTAGCACTTTGGCAGGCCGAATTTGTAAAAGCAGAGCTTGAGCGTTTTCATGCAGATGTGCGCGTAGAATTAGTCCCAATGTCGACGCAAGGGGATATAATTTTAGATACGCCATTGGCTAAAATTGGCGGTAAAGGCTTATTTGTTAAAGAACTAGAGCAAGCAATGTTAGATGGCCGAGCTGACATTGCCGTACATTCTATGAAAGATGTGCCAGTAGAGTTTCCTCAAGGGCTAGCACTGCATACTATTTGTGAGCGTGAGGATCCACGCGATGCGTTTGTATCAAACAATTTTGCTAATTTAAGTGAGCTACCACAAGGCGCTATTGTTGGTACTTCGAGCCTACGCCGCCAGTGCCAAATTAAGGCACTTCGCCCTGATTTAGATATTCGTGATTTACGCGGCAATGTAAATACGCGTTTAGGTAAATTAGATGACGGCCAATATGATGCTATTATTTTAGCGGCTGCAGGGCTTATTCGCTTAGAAATGGAGTCGCGTATTGCTGACTACATTGAGCCAGAAGTGTCATTACCAGCAAATGGTCAAGGCGCTGTAGGTATTGAATGTCGTATTGATGATGAAGTAACCAAAGCATTACTTGCACCACTTGAGCATACACAAACACGTATTCGCGTAAACGCAGAGCGTTCGATGAATCGCTATTTAGAAGGTGGTTGCCAAGTTCCTATTGGTGCTTATGCATTGGTTGATGGCGAACAAGTGCATTTACGTGGTTTAGTTGGTGCTGTTGATGGCAGCGAAATTTTACGTGACGAAGTAACAGGCCATGTAAATGACGCAGAAAAACTAGGTATTGAGCTTGCTAAAAAATTACTAGCTCAAGGTGCAGACAAAATATTAGCTGAAGTTTATAGAGACGCATAAATGACACATATTCTGATAACTCGGCCCGAAGGAAAAGGCGCAGCCCTTGCACAGCAACTTGAGCAAGCGGGTTATCAGGCGTCTTTATTTCCGGTATTAAAAATAACGCATTTAACACCCTCCAGCACTGAGCTTAGTCCGCTATTAAATGCAGATAAAATAATATTTATATCGCAAGATGCAGTCAGTGCACTTTCGCAATTAAAACCAGATATAAATACCAAAGCGCAGTTTTATGCGGTTGGACAACAAACAGCCGATGTTATATATGAGCAATTTGGTATGCGCGCAGCAGTACCAAAGCAGTATGATTCAGAAGGGTTACTTGCGCTTAAATCACTCGCCGAGGTGGATGGCAGTAATATAGTATTAGTTAAGGGCCAAGGTGGCCGCCCTGAGTTAGCTAAAACGCTCAAAGAGCGCGGTGCTTTTTTAAATAATTGTGTTGTGTACAAACGTGAACCGACAGAGAGTATTATTTCTAACTGGACAGACCACTGGAAAAGCCAGAATGTACACGGTATAGTCATAACAAGTAATGCAGCAGTTGATGCTATATTTAAAAGCCTTACTGCACACCAACTACAATGGTTACAACAGTGCCGATTTTATGTTGCCAGCGAGCGTATAGCCGCTTATTTAAAGCTGCAACAGGTAAGTTCGGCTAATATACACATTGCAGCAGGGGCTAGCGATAATGCTATGTTTACCTGCATAAATCAGCAAGGTAGCAACATGAGCGAACAGTCAAAGCCAGTAACGGCAGAAAAAGCCACACCAACAATAGCTAACACGACCTCTGCTAAATCAACTAAGCAAGAGCCTACAGCTACAAAAAATACGGCAGACAAAAGTAAACAAAAAATAAGTAAGGTTGCAGTACTTGCGCTTCTTATTTCGTTAATTGTGGCCTCTGGTGTTGGATACGAGTTTTATCAAAAATTAAATGCTGGTAAGGCGCAAAACCTAGCCGTTAATGAGTTAAGCGAGCAAAATAAGTTACTCACCCAGGAGCTGCAAGCACTTAAATCGGCGCAATCTAATTTGCAACAAGCGCTGTTTAATAGTGAAGAAAAAGTTGCCGCAGCCCTAAATGAAAGTGCAGTTCAAAATCAGCAAGAACTAAAAGCGGCTTTGCAAAAGGCGCAGCAACAAGGCTCATCGTTAAACCCGCAAGAAGTAACCAGCTTACAGCGTATGGCTGAGTTTAAACTATGGGCTGAAAAAGATTATCAAGGCGCTAGTGCTGTTTTAAAACGCTTAGATGGGTTACTTGGTGAGCACCCAGGAACAGTTGAAGTTCGCCAAGCGATTATGCAAGATATACAAACACTTGATAGCCTTAAACCTGTTGCAACAGAGGCTATTTATTTACAGCTAAACAGTGTACTAAGCAGTATTGACGACTTAGTTTTTAATGCAGTTAATTTACCAGAAGAAGCAGCTGCAATAGATGAAAATGCTTTAAGTGGTGACGTGAGTGATTGGCAGCAAAACTTGAGTAATAGCTGGAATAAAATTGTGGATAGCTTTATTACTATTCGTCAGCACGAGGGTGTTTCCATTGAGCCATTACTTACGGATCAAGAGCGCCATTTAATAAATCAACGAATCAAGCTTAATATAACTCAGGCACAAGATGCACTTATGAGTAAGCAGGCGAGTATTTTCTTTAGCGCCTTAAGTGAAGCAAAACGTTTAGTTGGTGAGTACTTTAAGCAAGACGATGATACAACTAAAACGGTACTTAAAGCGTTGTCTAAACTTGAAAAAGAGCAGCTTAACTTTAATCCAAAAGTAACCTTAAACAGTACACAAAAGGTTAAGGAGTGGGCGCAATGATAGGGCTAATTATTTTAATTGTAGCTATTGTTGTTGTACTAGCGGTTACTCCATTCGTTCTAGATGAAAAAGGTTATGTACTTATTTCATTTAACAATACGACGATAGAAGGCACGATAGTATCGTTTTGTATAATGGCAGTCATTACCGCTGTTGTTTTATATTTAACATATAAGTTAATTCGTTATTTATTATCGATTTATCATAATACTAAGCATGGCTTTTTTGCACGTAGCCAAGAGCGCAAACAAGCAGCTATTGAGCAGGCTCTTTGGAGTGCTATTAATGATGATTACGAGCACGTAGAACAGGCTTTATCGGGTAATAGCGTACCAGATAAGTTTGAAGATATTCGCTTAGCATTACTTGCAAAAGCAGCGCTTGCTAATAATCAAACAGATAAAGCACTTGAGCGTTTATTTGAAATCAGCCCAGAGCATCAATTAAAAGTAGCAAAGCTATGGTTGGCAAGTGGCGATAGTAGTGCGATTGAATCACAAATGCGTATTAGCGCAGAAGCTAAAAAAGCCACCGCACTTGAGTTAAAGCTTTATGCAGAAGTATTAGTACAGCAACAACACTTTAGTGCGCTGGAAGACTTTTTGCCGCGTTTACTGCGCAAAAAAGCACTTACTGATACACAGTGGACGCAGTTATTTAGTGCTTATTTTAATGCGTTAGATGCAGACAAGCTGAGTGAAAAATATAAACAGCTGCCTAAAAAGCTGCAAGCTCATGCCCACACCGCATATTTAATGCAAATGGCGCAAGCAGGTCAATTGGCTGTTATTGAAAGTGACTTAATTAAGATGGTTAAGCACAATGAGCAACACTTAGAGCTTGCAAATATATTAAGTAAAGCAACAGCAGCTGATGCAGCTAAGTTGCAAATAAGCATTCAAGAACGGCTTAAGAAGGATGATTCAAATAATTCACTATTACTTGCGCTAGCTTGCCTTGCTAATACTAAGGGTGATTATGACTTAGCAGCTAGAATTTTTGATAAAGCACTGAATAGTGAAAATAAAAAACAGTTCGCTGAACAAGCTGTGTTGAGTTATAAAAATAGTGCACAGGCAGAAAAGGCGCTCGTTTTATATCAATAAATGACTACACTATAACTACTTAGCATTTTTTGTAGTTCAGGAGCACAAGCTTTGAGAAAGTTTTTAATATTAACCCTTAGCTTGGCTTGTGCTTACTTCTTTACTGGGTATTTTAGCAACTCACTTCTTTCTGTAGATGGCTATGCGGTCGCCTCTTGGCCGCCCTCAGGAATTGCTTTAGCGAGCTTTTTAATTTGGGGACGTAAGTCATTTATTGGCCTTATTCTTGGTGCTTTCTGTACTAACTTAATTCATCTTGATAACACTGTAGATATTCTTCATTTTAATGTGCTTTTACAAGCTATTTGCGTCACTTTAGCCTCTGTTTTACAGGCTTGGATTGGCCGACAAATTATAGTGAATGTTATAAAAGCGCCGTTGGATTTATCTTCTTTAAAACACAGTGTTCAAAGCTTAATAGTAGCGGGGCCAATATGTTGTGTTATTGCTGCAGGTGTAGGAACAAGTTTATTAGCATTGAATAATGTGATCCCGACTACTGCTATTTTTGATAATTTTATAGCATGGTGGATTGGAGACAGTATTGGCGTACTTATATTTACACCTCTTGTACTTGCAGCCTTTAATTACACGCAAGTGCGCCACCGTATGCTGGTAATATTACCCTCACTATTAATTTATATACTGATCAGCGTGAGTTTTTATGGTGCTGCCAGTGTTAAAAAAGAAAAAGACATCCAAAAGCAAGAAGCTAAAGTACTTTCTGTGCAAAATGCTATAAGCCAGAAGCTCGATGGTATTACTGCTCATTTAGGCTTATTAGCCACATATTTTGCTAGTAGTAGTGACGTGGATTTTAAAGAGTTTAAACAATTTACTTCAAAGCAGTTGGGCTACAGCCAAGAAATTCTGGCTTTTGAATGGATACCTTATATACCAGCAAATAAACTCGCAGATTTTGAAACACATGAAAATCCAGCCACAGGCAAACCTCTATATATAAAAGAAAAGTCACTAGATGGAGCTTGGCAACCAGCAGGTACGCGTAGTAATTACTTTCCAGTAAAGTACGTATATCCCTTAAAAGGTAATGAAGATGTTTTAGGGTTTGATTTAGCTTATAGTAAAGTAAGAGGTGCAGCGCTTAGCAAAGCGAAAGAGCTTAATGAACTTGCACTAAGTGAGCCAATTAACTTGGTCCAAAATACAGCCGAACACGGTGTGCTTTTTTTATATCCTGTTTTTGGAGAGTCCTCTACCGAAGATGATTTTCAAGGCTTTGTGGCAGCGATAGTCAGTCTGAAACGCTTATCGCAAAAACTATTATTTGATCACAACAACTCAATTTCAGCTAGTTTTTTTGATACAACGGTACCAGGGAAAAAGCAGGCAATTTATATTGCAGATACCGCTAATTCGCAAGCGCTATTTAAAGAATATCAATTGTTGATTGGCAAACGTATGTGGCAGGTTGAGTTATATGAGCCAATAGTTAGAACGTCTTGGTTAGTATATTGGCTTGCACAAATAGTAGGTATGTTGTTTGTGTGGTTACTGATTACATTTTTGATTTCAGTTACTGGTACAAACATACAAATTCGCGAACAAGTGGCCAAGCAAACACATACACTACGCAAAGAAAAACAAAAAGCAGATGAAGCGAGTCATATAAAGGGGCAGTTTTTAGCAAACATGAGCCACGAAGTCCGCACCCCTATTAACGGTATAAAAGGGCTGCATTATTTAGCGCTCCAGCAAAACGATTGGCAACAAGCTAGAAGTTACATAGAGCAAGCAGATGGGGCACTTGGTGTTTTACTGAGGGTATTAAACGATGTGCTCGACTTTTCAAAAATGGAAGCAGGCAAGCTAGACTTAATGCAAGAGCCTATTAATGTAGCGAGTTTAGCGGATGAAATGCTTAATTTACTTCAGTTTGAGGCTGACATTAAATCAATAAAGTTAAGTCTCGATTTTGATAAAACATCAAATTTGGTCATTAATACCGATCCAATTCGCTTAAAACAAGTGCTGCTGAATCTGCTCAATAATGCGGTTAAATTTACAGGGGAAGGTGAAATCACTCTGAAAATTTGGCAATCGAAAAAAATGACTTATTTTAGTATTAACGATACGGGTATTGGTATTAGTAGCGAAGCACAGAAACAATTGTTTAAACCGTTTGCACAAGCTGATAGCTCAACCTCACGCCAATATGGTGGTACAGGCTTAGGATTAAGTATTTGCAAAAAACTGGTTGAGTTAATGGGTGGTGCAATTGATTTAGTTAGTTATGAAGGTAAAGGCTCTACATTTACATTTAGTTTGCCGCTAATATCGCCTTTACCAAAGGCAGAGCAAATTCAGCAGCAATACAACGAAATAGACGTAAGTACATTATCATTTACAGGCTATAAATTACTTTTAGTAGAAGATAATCCACTTAATCAGCATGTTGCTAATGCTATTTTAAAAACGAAAGGCTGTATTGCCGACATTGCTAACGATGGTTTTGAAGCCATAGAAAAGCTAGCCGAAAATAGCTACGACATTGTGCTTATGGATATTCAAATGCCAAAAATGGATGGACTCAAAGCAACAAAAGTAATTCGTCGTGATTTAGAGTTAATTGATTTACCCATAATAGGGCTATCGGCGAACGCCCATGACGATGACGTTAAAAAGGCACTAGCCTGTGGAATGAATGGCTATATTACCAAACCTATTGATGCAAATACGCTTTTTAAAACTCTTTGGCATCACTTATCAGGAAAATAGGCTATATCATTTTTTTTGCACAAAAAGCAGACATATGACCGCTAAAACTTACCGCAAATCATATAGACTTGAAAAATAACTGTATCTGCGTATCATGCGCGCAAATTTAACTAAACTGGGTTGCTATTATGATCAATAGAAAATTACCTTTGCTAGATATTCACCGCCATTTAGACGGTAATGTACGTGCGCAAACCATATTAGAACTTGGTCGACAGTTTAATATAGAGCTACCTGCAGATAACGTTGAAGCATTAATCCCTCATGTTCAAGTTATTGACCCTGAACCAAACCTCATGGCTTTTTTACAAAAGTTAGATTGGGGAGTTACTGTGCTTGGCGACTACGATGCGTGTAGACGTATCGCAATTGAAAACATTGAAGATGCACAAGCACAAGGTCTTGATTATGTGGAGCTTCGATTTAGCCCTTACTACATGGCACAAAGCCAAGGTTTACACCCAGAAGGCGTTGTAGAGGCAGTTGTTGATGGTATTAAATCAGCAACAAAGGGCGCAAATATAAAAGCTAACTTGATTGGTATTTTATCGCGTACTTATGGCGTAAAAACGTGTCAAAAAGAGCTTGATGCATTACTCGCATTTAAAAATGATTTAGTCGCTGTTGATTTAGCCGGTGACGAAATTGGCTTCCCGGGTGAGTTGTTTGTAGAGCACTTTAAACAAGTACGAAATGCGTATTTAGCTTCGACTATTCATGCTGGAGAAGCACTTGGCGCTCCAAGTATTTGGCAAGCAATTAATGAGTTGGGTGCGAGCAGAATAGGGCATGGCGTTAAAGCAATTGAAGATCCAAAACTAATGGATTATTTACGCGATAACCGTATTGGTATTGAGTCATGCTTAACAAGTAATATTCAAACCAGTACAGTAAACGATTTAACTAAGCACCCACTTAAACAGTTTTTAGATCATGGTATTTTAGCGTGTATTAATACTGATGATCCTGCGGTTGAAGGTATTGAAATTGAGTATGAATATACCGTTGCCGCACCTAAAGCAGGCTTATCTCAAGCTGATATGGAAAAAGCCCAAAAAAATGCGTTAGAAATAGCATTTTTAAGCGATGGCGATAAAAAAGAACTTTTAGCACTCGTTAGCACTCGTTAGCGCACGTTAATTTAAGAGCATTAAAAATGCCGCTTTATATAAGCGGCATTTTTGTATCTGCAATTTAGTGTGTTTGGCAGCTTATGTAATTATCGTAAAGTGCTTTAAGTACGTCTGCTCGGCTGATCATACCGATTACTTTAACACCCTCTACAACAGGGTAGTTTTTTGGTTTACCAGGCTGCATCTGCTGTGCAAGCTCAATAATGTTGGTATCGCCGCTAACGGTCACTACCTCTGTTTGCATAAGCTGCGATACTTTAACCATCCCATCACAAAAATAACTGCTTTGCGTAAGTGGTTGTAACAGCTCTTGCTCTGATATAAATCCAACTAAGCATTTATCTTTATCAAATACTGGTGCGCCAAGTAGTTTAAATTTTTGTAGTTCTGCTATGGCTGTCGTCATTTCTGTATCTGGTGTGATATTTGGCAACTTGCGTTGCATAAAATCTTTTACTTTTGTATTTAGCATTTGGGTCTCTCCCGCTGATGTTCTATACAAAGTATGGTTTATAGATAGGGATTTAGGAAATTGTTTATATTGATGGAGTTGATAGGTTTTAACTATTAAATATTTTTTGCTATATAAAATAAAAGCACCGATTAGGTGCCTTTATTTATAACTGAAAGTAAATTTCAATTATTTGATAAATGCGAATGCATCTGCGTACATGTTTTCGCGTATTGCACCATGAGTAATAAAGTCATCACGGACAATACCTATCATGTCAAAACGACCTGCCATATAAATATCGTATGGTTCTAGTGACACAATATCTTGCATTACTGCTTTGTGTACGTAGCCAGTGTGTCCTTGCCAATTAGCAGATGGATTTTCTACTACAGGAATAAACTTAAAGTTCTCATGGCTATCTGCCCATGTTTGCATTTCTGTATGTGCATATAAAGCAGATTCTTCTTTTACGCCCCAGTAAAACAATACAGGACGGTCGCATTTTATTTCAGCTAAATGATCAGCCATTGATTTTGCGTATGAAAAACCAGTACCACCGGCGAGTAAAATAATAGGGCGCTCACATTGCAGGCGCAACTGTGAAATACCCAAGCCAGCTTCAATGTCTACTAACTGCCCTGTGGTATGGGCGTTTCGTAAATGCTCTAACGATTGCATTGCATACGAATCGGCACCTGAGGCGCCAATATGCAGTTCTATTGCATCGCACTGTGAAGGGCGGCTAGCTATAGAAAAAGCACGTTTGTCTTTTTCGCCTAATACGAGTTGCATGTATTGGCCAGCTTCAAAGGTCACAGGTTGTTGTGGCTTTAAAATTACTTTATGAACAAATTCTGTAAGTGGGCTGATAGCTACAACTTCAGCTTTTAATGTTTGCATTTTTTACCTTTTAGCAGCGCTTGTAACAGCAGATACGCAATCGAATAGCTAGATTCTAGCATATCTGCAGGGTTATTTTATAGCCTGATATGTACTTACATATAAACACTTAAACAATATTAAGGCTTTCCCAAATATCATCTACGCGGTCTTTGGTGTCTTTATCCATAACAATAGGCTCGCCCCATTCGCGGGTGGTTTCGCCAGGCCATTTATTGGTAGCATCCATTCCCATTTTTGAACCAAGACCTGAGACTGGCGATGCAAAATCGAGATAATCAATAGGTGTGTTCTCTATTAATGTTGTATCACGCGCTGGATCCATTCGGGTTGTTATAGCCCAAATAACATCTTCCCAATCGCGGGCGTTAACATCGTCATCGCAGACGATTACAAATTTGGTGTACATAAACTGACGTAAGAACGACCAAACTCCCATCATCACGCGCTTAGCATGGCCTGGATATTGTTTTTTCATTGTTACAATCGCCATACGATATGAGCACCCTTCAGGCGGAAGGTAAAAGTCGACAATTTCAGGGAATTGCTTTTGTAGTATCGGCACAAACACTTCATTAAGTGCCACACCTAAAATAGCAGGCTCATCAGGCGGACGGCCAGTAAATGTGCTGTGATAAATAGGATCTTTACGATGCGTTAAGTGAGTAACCGTCATTACTGGAAAGTCATCGACTTCATTATAGTAACCGGTATGGTCACCATAAGGGCCTTCTGGCGCCATTTCACCAGGCATTATGTAACCTTCAAGTACTATTTCTGCACTGGCAGGGACTTGTAGGTCATTTGAAATAGATTTTACAACTTCGGTTCTGCTGCCACGTAATAAGCCAGCGAATGCATATTCGCTTAGAGTGTCAGGTACAGGCGTTACGGCACCTAATATAGTGGCAGGATCGGCACCTAATGCTACCGATACAGGATAGGGTTGCCCTGGGTTTTCTTTACACCATTCTTGAAAATCAAGCGCGCCACCACGATGTGACAACCAGCGCATAATTATTTTATTTTTGCCTAATAATTGTTGGCGATAAATACCTAAATTTTGGCGCTTTTTATAAGGCCCTTTGGTAACTGTAAGGCCCCAAGTAATTAATGGTGCTGCATCACCTGGCCAGCAATGTTGAATAGGTAATTTAGTTAAATCTACATCATCACCTTCTAAAACTACTTGTTGGCAAGGCGCTTTTTTAACTTCTTTTGCAGGCATATTAAGCACTTGCTTAAAAATAGGTATAGCGCCTAGAGCTTCTTTAATACCCTTTGGTGGATCAGGTTCTTTTAAAAAAGCGAGTAGCTTGCCCACTTCGCGAAGCTCGCTAACATCTGTTTGGCCCATGCCCATTGCTACGCGTTTTGGTGTACCAAATAAGTTGGTAAGCACCGGCATATCGTAGCCTTTTGGGTTTTCAAATAATAACGCAGGGCCTTTTGCACGCAATGTGCGATCAGATATTTCGGTCATTTCAAGATACGGGTCGATTTCTTGGGTGATACGTTTAAGTTCGCCTTTTTTTTCAAGCAAATCGATAAAATCACGTAGATCTTTATATTTCATTGTGGGCCGCTATTAAGCAAAAGAGTTAAAGTATTATACCCATTTCATGCAAGGCAAGTCATTACTTGCACTTAAAACTTAAAGCGCTCTACGGCACTCGTTAAAGAGTGTGCAAGTTGGTTTACGTCTTCACTTTCGCTTGCTAGGGTTGTCGCGTTTTGGGCATTCAAGGTTGCTTGCTCTGTCACCTTTGCCATTATTTGTTGAATGTCGCCACTGTTAGTCAATTGCTCATGTGATGCATGAGCAATTTGCTCACTCATCTGATTAACAGACAACAATGTGCTTTTAATACGCTCTACGGCTTTATTTAGTTCAGTGCTGTTTTTAACACATTGCTTGGCTTGGTGTTGGCCATCAGTAATGTGTTCTTGAGTTGTTTTAGTGTGTTGTTGCAATGTTTGGATCATGGTGTTTATTTCGCTAGTCGAGGTTTGTGTACGAGCAGCTAATGATCGAACCTCATCAGCAACTACAGCAAACCCGCGTCCGTTTTCACCCGCTCGCGCTGCTTCAATTGCAGCATTAAGTGCTAGTAAGTTAGTTTGCTCGGCAATGCTACTAATTGTTTCAACAATGGCTTCAATAAGCTGGGTGTACTGTGCGAGTTCTTCTGTGCTGCCTACTGCTTTATCAAGGCGCTGCAATAAAGTTTCTATACTTAGACTATTTTGATTAGCAATCTCGTTTACATCATTTGCAAATTGCGATGCGTTTGTTATTTCACTTGATGTTTTATCTGCTTGCTCATAAACCGCTTGTGAGTTGGTTAGCATATTGTGTGCAAGCGATGTTGCCTGCGCGCTTCGTTCTAACTGCTGTTGTGCAACAACCGTCATTTGCTGACCTTTTTCACTGGTTTTAATAGCGCTGCGGTCTAGCTCGTGGGCGTCACTACTAATCGCACCAATTAGGTTAGTAAGGTCTTCACTGAGTTTATTTATGTTATTTAGCAAAGTACCAAATTCATCCTTACTACGTGGGTGGCTTCGCTTTGATAAATCACCTGAGGCGATTCGGGCTAAATCGCGGTTTACTTTTTTAAGCGGTTTTAGCATTGCACGCGTTGTAAAAATAGAGATAGCGATAATCAATATAATTAAAACAATCGTAATAATTACTACAGAACTAATCCCTGTATTTATGGCGGCCTTTGCATTAGTTTGTAAGGAATTAAAGCGCTCATCAGCCAATTTATTAAGTTCAATAAGCTGATCTTCTGTTGTTATAAATTGCTGTTGAAAGTGCTCAAAATTTTGAGCCGCAGCAATAGCACTTTTGAGTACTTTATTTTGTTGGGCATAAATTCCTGTATCGTTGTTAAGCAATTCTCTTAATTGATTAAACTTAGCCGTTAAATTTTTAGCATTAAACGCATTATTAAAAGGTAGCGCTTGTTGCTCTAAATAGATGAAATTAGGTTGGATGTTATCTAGTAGAAATAGGGTATCTTGCTGATGGCTATTTAAATCATTGATAGTAGTAGTTTGAGTAATGCTTTTTATATTATTGCTTAAGTTAAACAATAAATCGTCTATACGGGTCGCTGTTCCAAACATAGCATTAAGTAACGCCTGCTGTTTTACAGGCACTTCTAAAAGTTCTATATCAAGTAAGTTAGAACTTAAATTGTAAAGTTGCTCGTTAAACGTTGCTGATAATTCTATGGTGGAATTTTGCGCTACAAACTTACGCTCTTTAGCGCTAAACATTGCGACACTTACTTCAGTCAGTTGCTCGAAACCTGCGTTGGTACTGGTGAGTAAATTTTGCATTGTTATTTGTTGATTTAGTTGAGTGCTTAACAAATTGAGCATATCGCTAAATTGTTGTTGCTCAACTTGCGCCTGTTTTTTATTTTGTTGAAGTAAATCAAGGTTTGCTTGGCTGTAAGCTAAGGCGTTAAATTTGGTAATAGACAGTAATGATAGCCTTAAATCTTTGCTGAACTGTTGTACCGGAACCGCTAATTTTTCGGTTCGGGTATTGTTAACGCTAATTTTGTTTAATGACCAATAAAAAAATACACTACTTGTTAGCACCAATATGCCAATGGCTGTAAAGGCTAAAATTATTTTATGTTTGATCGCAATTGAACGCATAACTTCATCACAATAATGGGTCTTTAATTATTGTAGCATTATTGTAATTTATTGGTTGTTTTTATGTTAAACCTTGGTGCACTGTCTTTTTTTACCAGCAATGATTAACATGGCTTCATTACCCTTACCCCAAAACAGTACCTCTTCACTTATATATTTATTCCCTGATGCACTTTTTTCGTGATTAAGTACATGCACTTTATTGTTAAAGATAAGTTCGGCTTCAGAATTATTAATAATATTGAGTTTTACGCTCTTATCATCGCATTGGTAAGCAGTACTGGTTTTTAAATCACTACATGCGGTTAAGCTTAGTAAAATAGCGATTAATGCTAAATATACTTTCATTTTTCCTCCCATCTTCTTTAAACGTTAGTTAAAACACAGGGCAAAATTTTAATCTAATGTAAGAATAACAAAGCAAAATTAACCGTTGGTGAAAGTAGCGCTTTAAGTTATGTTTATAGCAATATTTTTTGAGCTCGGAAGCTTTATGGCAGGCACTAACCTTTTAACGTTATTAGATGATATAACCACTTTACTTGATGACATTGCGACAATGAGTAAGGTAGCAACAAAAAAAACAGCAGGTGTATTAGGCGATGACTTAGCGCTCAATGCACAGCAGGTTACAGGTGTAGCTGCAGAACGTGAATTACCGGTTGTTTGGGCTGTGGCAAAGGGCTCATTTTTAAATAAAGCGATACTCGTACCCGCTGCTTTATTAATAAGCGTATGGCTGCCTTGGTTAATAACACCGCTTTTAATGATGGGTGGTTTGTTTTTATGTTTTGAGGGAGCTGAAAAAGTATTTGCTAAGTTTTTGCCTCATAACAGTGAAGCGGTAGACGAGGGTGAGAAATTAGATTTAGTTGAGTACGAAAAACAAAAAATAAAAGGGGCAATAAGAACCGACTTTATTCTTTCTGCCGAAATTATTGTGATTACTTTAGGTACTGTGGCAGGTGCTACATTGCTTAATCAAGCTTTAGTGCTTTGTGTTATCGCAATTATAATGACGATTGGCGTTTATGGCTTAGTGGCCGGTATTGTAAAGCTGGATGATGCCGGGCTTTATTTACTCAACCAATCAAAGGTAACAGCTAATAAATTTAAAGAATTACTTGGGAAAGGCTTACTCGCAGCAGCGCCTAGGTTGATGCAGTTTTTAGCATTTGCGGGCACCATCGCGATGTTTTTAGTAGGTGGCGGGATTTTAGTACATGGTGTTGAGTTACTGCATCATACTCAAGTCGATGTATCAAACTATGCCCAATCTGTTGCTGGCGGTACAGGAGAAGTATTAGCTCCTCTATTGTTTGATGGTTTGCTAGGCGTGATTGCTGGCTTAGTTGTCGTGCTTATACATGTAGGTTATACAAAGTTATTTAAAAAATAATTCCAAGCTGGCGTACTTGTTGCGCCAGCTATATTGAAATTCACTCATTCACAGTTAGCTATTTTACAAAGAGATTCCAATTCAAATTGTGCTTTAGTATTTTTTTGCTCAATGGCCTTTTTGTACCAATAAATAGCTTGCTGTGGATCCTGATCTATTCCCTGACCATCACGATACATTTGCGCTAAATTTAATTGCCCCCATTGAGAGCCCGCTTCAGCAGCTTGTTTAAAGCTATTAAATGCTTCAACAAACAAACCATCTTTAAAATAAATAATGCCTTGTTGATTGTTTTTATCGAGCTTTAAGCCTTTATATAGTGGCTTAGGTTTGGGAGGATGCATCACAAACCCACCATAAAGGATGTTGGCATAAGGGCGCAGTACGTCGTAAATAGCTTCGTCTTTATACAAACGCTTTACTTCATCACGAGGGAGGGTGATCGTTTTAGTGGAAAAGTAATTGTCTTGAATTAGCTGGCTAGTACGCATTGCCAAAGTAATACTATTATTACGTTTATAGCTGTAGTTGCTTATCTGAAAGGTAATAAATTGTTCGTCAAAATTTAAAACTTGAGCAATTTTTAAATTGGTTAGGGTCCAAGGCTCGTGTGTAAATTTGTCGGCGTGTACTAAGTAGGTATCATATATTTTAGGCGTATTTAAATAGTTTTTCTTTTGAGTCTCGCTATTAAGGTGCTGTTGATAAACAAATAAAACAATCCAAAGTAATAAAAATACACCAATAAAGTATTTAGGTAGGCTTAGTTTTTCTATTAACGGTAGTTGCGATATTTTAACCGGTTCGCTTTTTCCGCATTGATAGCACTCACGTTTATAGCTTAATTTTAAGGCAAGCATAGGTAAAATACTAAACCGTAAATAGCGGCTTTTATTTACTAAATGGTAGGCGTCGCTTTGACAATGAGGGCAGCGTGTTGTTTGTGCAAAATGTGGAAATGATTCACTCGTGTTGAAAAGTAACATAAAGCACGCTCCTTGTTTAATTACCTAAAGGTAAAACAAGAAGCGTGTTAGTTAAAGCCACAAACTGTAAGTAAGTATGTCTGTTATTACTTATTTTGAGCTTTAGGCTTAATTGTTGTTTTTGCATCAGCAGCCATTAGAGCAAATACAGCGTATGCAGCGGTATTTTGACGAAGCTTAGCAGGTGTTACTTTATCAAGCGTATCGTCAGCTGTATGGTGGTAATCAAAGTAATCTGTTCCATCTTGAGCAAGTTCAAAAATAGGTGCTGAGGTTGCTGCTTTAAGTGGAATTAGGTCAGGGCCACCATTCGCTTGGTTTTTACCAATATGCTCAATATTTAACGGCGAAAGTTCTTTTGCAATAGCACGCACTACAGGAAGTGACTCTGCGCTTACGTTCGATTCAAAAGCATATACAACATCGGCGCCAAAATCAGACTCAGCTGCTGCAACAATATTGCTCAGCTCGTTTTTATGCTTTGCAAAATAGGCTTTTGCACCCCAAAGGCCTAGCTCTTCGGCTGCAAAAAGTACCACACGAATACTGCGCTTAGGACGCTTTACATCGCTAATATGTTTAGCGGCTGCCATTGTTAGCGCAACGCCTGCACCGTCATCTAGTGCGCCAGTCCCTAAGTCCCAAGAATCTAAATGCCCGCCAATTAGTACATATTGCTCAGGGTTTTCGGTACCATTAAATTGGCCAATAACGTTATAACCAGTGCCTTCACCAAGGCTTTCGGTTTGCACATTAATATTTACCGATACGTCTTTATCTAAAGCAATGAGTCGTGCTATTTGATCGGCATCTGGGTTAGCAATGGTTACATTAGGTATTTTTGTAACACCTTCTTTGTAGTAACTACCGCCAGTGTGTGCAAAACGATGATGACCAGTACTTACCGAGCGCATCATGTAGGCAACAGCGCCTTTTTTAGACGCCTCTATAGCGCCTGTGCCACGTGCTTTTACAGCAGGTCCGTAACCATTCCCGTCTATATCGCGGTTCATGCGGTAATTAATATACGCAATTTTACCTTTTAGGCTATTTTCTGGTGCTGCAATTAACTCATCAAGTGTTTCGAACAAGGCTACTGGTGCTGTGATCCCATCTTTAGGCGTGCTTATACTGTTACCTAATGCAGTTAAATGTAAAGGTTGCTCGCTTGGTGTTAGTATTTTTCCGCTTTCGCTATAACGGCGCCATTCAGGAAAAGTCGCTTCTTCAAGCCATACTTTATCAAAACCAAGCTCATTAAATTTAGCTTTAGCCCATGCCACTGCTTTTTTATCATTTTCAGTACCAGGTAAGCGAGGGCCAACCTCAGTTGTTAATGACTCTAGTAATTTATAGCTTAGATCACTATTTAGTGCAGAGGTGCGCACTTCATTGACTTGTTGTAATTGCTTTTGGGTAAATTCGGCGTTGTTAGCGTTTGCAGCCATACTGCTAGTAAGCAGCAGTGCGGTAATTAATTTTTTCATTTGGGTAAGCCTTTTTAATAATTAGCGCTATTAGAACATGTAACAAACATGATAAAAAATAGATGAGATGAATAGGCTTTGTAATAGGTTTAATGCTGTTAGGTATAAAAGTTTAGATATAAAAAAGCCCGCGTAAATGTACGCGGGCTATCTTTTAACACTGTTATTTAAGGCATTTATTTAAAAGCTAAATTGCGCTGCTAAACGAAGATTTGTGCCCTCGCCAATAGTTACATTACTCGTGCCGCCACCACCTAAATAGCTTTTATCAAATAAGTTTTCGATGTTAAGACGTAAATTAATATCGGTATTGCTTAAGTTAAACTTATAAGTGGCGCCAACATCAACACGTGTATATGCATCTTTAGTAATTGTATTATCGCTATCTGCAAAGCGCTCGCCTTCGTAAAAAGCGCCAGCGTTAATGGCAATGGCGTCGTTTAATTCATAACGAGTCCAAAGTGATGCCGACCATTTTGGTGCATCGGTAGGGCGTTTACCTTCCAATACTTCATCGCGTTCAAAGTTAGCATCTAGATACATAGTTGATGCCATAACAAATAAGCGGTCGGTAGCAGCACCTTGTGCGCTTACTTCAACACCTTTATGGCGTTGTTCACCCACTTGGTTTGTTTCACTTGTGAATGAGCCAATAGGCGTCTCAAGCTGTTCGCTAACAAGTGTGCCTTCTTTACTAATATCAAAAATTGCACCTGTAAGCAGTAAACGGTCATCAAATAATTGCCATTTAATACCAATCTCTCTTTGCTCTGAGGTAATGGCATCTAGCTTCATGCCATTATTTACATCGGTTTCATCAATCAGAGTTTCACTACCTTGAGGCTCAAAACCTTCTGAGTAACTTGCATATATAGTTGCCGAAGTATTTGGATGATAAAGCACACCTACCTTTGGTACAAATGACTCGTTATCTGCACCTTCTCGAGTTTGCTTATCGTAACGGCCACCTAGCGATAATTGCCATTGTGGTGAGAACGAAATTAAGTCCTGAACGTAAATACCGTAATAGTCGTATTCAGTTTCGCTTACTGTATCATCTGTTTTATAACTTACAGATGGGCGTGATGGTTCTGCTTGTCCTGCAGAAAAATCAAAGTAGTCAGCAGAAGTACGGCGTTGCCCGTAGTAGTAATCTAGCGAGTTTGCGCCAATTAAAAACTGATGCTGTAAGCTACCTGTTTTAAATTCACCAATAAAATCAATAAATGCAGTTTTAAATTGCCAATCGTCAAAACGGTCGTAAGGACGAGATTCATAGCTGTCACCTTCAGTAAAGCCACTAGGCATGCGAGGTGCTGACTCAAAGCGTTGGCGCTCAAACGTTTGTTCGTTATAGCCAAGTTTTACTTGCCAGTTATCGGTTAAAAATACTTCTAGGTCTACACCTAGGTTTTCTACGGTAATATCGGTAAACGCCCAAGACATATCACGGATTGTTTTATCGCTACCAATTACATTGGTGTTATCATCTATCCATGCGCCAGTATCTAAACCGGCTTCGTCATCTGTGCGGTCGTAATGCACACGGACTAATGCGTTATCGCTAATATCGTAATCTACAACTAAAGCACCTAAAAAGCGGTCACGCTCACGGTTTTCACCATTTTGGTATTCACGCCAGTAGTCAACGTCTTGCTTTACTAAAATCCCGCGAGCACGTAAATCTTCTGATTCAGTTAATGCACCTGCAGCATCAACCATAAAGCGCGTTGACCCATGCTGATCTACATCGGCACTGGCATTAAATAATGTTTGTGCGGTAGGCTTTTTAGTTACCATGTTAACCAAGCCCCCCGGGCCTGACTGACCATATAAAATACTTGATGGGCCTTTAATTACTTCAACTTGTTGCAAAATTTCGATTGGTTGCTGATAGTGCGACCAATGCTGATGACCGTCGCGTAAATAACCTGTCGATGAGCTCAGCTCAAAGCCGCGTAAGTTAAATACTTCACGATTTCGTTGTTGTGAGCCTGCAGTTAAGCTTGCGTCATTTGTGAGTACTTCGCCAAGTGTAGTGGCAAGCTGTTCGCTAATAATAGTGTCGGTTATTACAGTGACAGATTGTGCAGTTTCAAGTAATGAAGCTGATGTTCTCATTGCGCCATTAGCGTTATCTACTTTGTAATCGTTAAAGTAGCTACCCTTTACTTCTATGCGTTCAAGGTCGGTAGTGTTTGCATATGTGCTTGTTGTAATGCTTGCTAATAGTGCTATGTAAATAGAATTCAGTTTCATTAATTGCTTCCAGCGCAGGTATGTAAAAAACAATCGCGATCTTAATGCAAACTACTATCATTTTCAACACCTTTCATTAACATGTTTTATAATGTGTTTGTTAATGGTTGCCAATTACGAATTCTGCTATTATAAGCTGCATATTAGTGGGGCTTTCTCCCATGTTATTTTATTGCTATGGAACTTACTGTGACTTCAACTGCTTTTTCATCTTTGGCTTTACCGGCTGGACTCGTTGATAACTTATCAACACTTGGCTATGCCCACATGACACCTGTACAAGCGCAAAGTTTGCCGCCTGTACTTGCTGGTAAAGACATCATTGCTCAGGCAAAAACCGGTTCAGGTAAAACTGCTGCGTTTAGCTTGGGTGTGTTAGCTAAATTAAACGTAAAACGCTTTCGTATTCAATCTTTAGTCTTGTGCCCAACTCGTGAACTTGCCGAGCAGGTTGCAGTTGAAATGCGTAAATTAGCGCGCGGCATTCATAACATTAAAATATTGACGTTATGTGGTGGTGTTTCAATTGGCCCGCAAATAGGTTCACTTGAACATGGTGCGCATATTATTGTTGGCACGCCAGGGCGTGTTGATGACCATATTCGTAAAGGTACTTTACGTTTAGATGATGTGGAAACATTGGTGCTTGATGAAGCCGATCAAATGCTTGATATGGGTTTTCAAGACACACTTGATGCAATTATTGAGCGTATTCCACAAAATCGTCAAACATTGTTATTTAGTGCTACATTCCCAAGAGCCATTGAAGCAATTGCTAAGCGTGTACTTAAAAACCCTGAAATGGTTAAAGTAGAAGAAGAGCAAGCCAAAAGCACAATTAAGCAGTACTTCTATAAAATGGATAACAATAAGCAGCGCTATCCAACGCTTAAGTTATTACTTCTTAAATTTACACCACAAAGCTGTGTTGTATTTTGTAATACCAAAGTAGAAACTCAACAAGTGTGTGATGATTTAGCTGACGAAGGCTTCAGCGCTGTTGCATTGCACGGTGATTTAGAGCAACGCGATCGTGAACGTACGCTAATTCACTTTTCAAATAAAAGTGCTTCAATACTTGTTGCAACCGATGTTGCTGCACGAGGTTTAGATATTGATGACATGGATATGGTTATTAACTACCATTTAGCACATGACACGCAAACACATGTTCACCGTGTTGGCCGAACTGGACGTGCTGGTAAAAAGGGCATTGCTTGTTCTATTTACGGTGAAGCTGAAGCGTTTAAAATTGCACAAATTGGCGATCATTACGAGCGTGATATTACTCCAGAGCAAATGCCGCCGTTTAATTTATTAGATAAACCGCCGTACCGCCCTGAAATGGTTACTTTGATGATTGATTCAGGTAAAAAGCAAAAAGTACGTGCAGGCGATATTCTTGGTGCTCTAACAGGTAAGGATGGGGTTGCAGGTCGTCAAGTAGGTAAAATTAACGTACTTGATAACGTAGCATTTGTTGCTGTTGAACGTAACTCATCAAAACCAGCACTTCGCAAACTAACCGAAGGCAACATTAAAGGGCGTAAAATACGCGCTCGTCGCCTTACTCGTTAATTTAAACCGCTAAATTAACAAATTAGCGAGCAGCTACCTTTAGCTGCTCGTATTGTAATTTTATTTTTTTAAACTTAACTTCACAACCATTTGGTTTATCTGGGTGCATCTGTAATGCAAGTTGTCTCCAGCGCTTTTGAACGTTTTTAAGAGTGAAATTTTCGGGTAACTTCCACTCTAAAGCCAACGCTTTGAATTCATTGTCATTTAATACTTGTTGTGGTGATGTCGTTTTAAACTGACGCCAAAAACTATTCAAAAGCTCATCAATTTTCTCTTCATCGGTATCGTAATTACGCCAATCTAAATAATAATCTCGCAAATTTTCGTTCGTTGTTACTAAACTATTATCTTCTTTTTCTAAAAGCTCGATATGCAGAGTTGAAATGAGTAAACTTTGAGGGCGTAATTGTGCCTGCAGTTGGTACAATGCATTCATAATTAAAAAGTTACGTTTAAATAAATCACGTTCAGGGCTTTTATCGAGTGTTGTTATTGCGCTGCGGTTTGTCAGTTCTGCTGCTAAAGTATGAACTTGCCAAACCTGCCTTGTTAATATCAGCTCAAAAATCTCATCAATCAGTGGGTTAAGCATTGTTTAGGCCCTAGTAGTTAGTGTATCTTCAATAAAGATTACACTGATATAAGTAACGGTTTGAAGGATTAAAATTATGCTGGGCAAGTTTAAATGCCTCTTATTTACTATATGCTGTGTACTAATAGCTCCTAGCTATGCCCAAAATAGTGATTCGTTATTTGAGCAATTCAAAAACGAAGTGCAGTGGGAGCCTAAATTACAATTAGCAAATACGTTACTTGCTAATAAAAACGTTTCTAAAAAAGAGCGTGTCGCTGTTTATTCGGTATTAGGTAATAGTGCGTTATCGGCTGATAATTTTAAAGAATCTTTACACTATTTTAAATTATTAGAAAAAAACACTTCAGATACTTTCTTTCCTGACGAGCACTTTCGTGCAATAAAAATGCAAGGTGTAGCACTTTTTTATCAAGGCTTATTTCAAAAGGCCATAAGTGAATATACCCGCACCCTAGTATTAGCTGAAAAAAATGAACAACTACTTGAACAAGCAAATTTACTAAATAATATTGGTTTGGCTTATTTTAATATGAATAAGCTAGGCGATACCCTAGAGTTTTACTTAAAGGCAAAAGCTATTTACGAAGCGCACGGTAGTGAGCAAGATCAAACCGACATATTACTTAATATAGCAGGCGTTTATATACGCTTATCACGCTACGATAGTGCATTTAGTCTTTATCAAGATGTACTTAAAGTTTATCAGCGGTTAGATGATAAAAGCGGTATTGCGCAGGTATACAACAATATGGGTGTTGCTCATATGGAGAGTAATCAATTTGACTTAGCACTTCATTATTACCAGCTAGCGCTGCGTTATTATAATTCAGCCAATGATTACAATAAGTTATCTACGCAATATACCAACTTGGCAAATACTAATTTAGTGTTAAAAAAAGTAGATGAAGCGTACGAGCAAGCTAAATTAGGTGAGTACTATGCGCTTAAAATAGGTAACCATAATTTAGAGCTTAATGCGCTACATGCGCTTGGTAAAATTCAGTTTGTTAAAGGCAACTTAGAAGAGGCGAAAATAAGTTTAGATAGAGCTATTTCACTTGCCCACGAATATGGCAGTGAGCGAATAATTAGGGAGGGTTTAGGGACTAAAGCACTACTTGAAGCCAGTAAAGGCGATTATTCAAGCGCAATGGCCTTGCAACAAGAATATATTAGTGAGCTACGAAAGCTCAGAAGTACAGCAATTATAAATGCACTAGCGGTACTTCAGCATCAATTTAAAGCAACCCAATTAAACCAAGAGATAGAAAAACTTAAACAAGATCGACGTGTGCAAGAGCTAAAAATGTCGCAGCGTTCTCAGCTTACTTTATTCTCTTTTTTACTATTACTTTTGGTTGTTGTAACTGGTATTGCGCTTTACCGCCGTGGCGCAGAAAAACGCGCTAAGCAGCAGTTAACAGAGCAAGTTACGCAGCGCACTGCCGAGTTACAGGCAATAGCACAGGAGCTAAGAGAAGCTAACGATGTTAAAAGCCAGTTTTTAGCCAATATTAGCCACGAAATCCGCACTCCACTAACGGCTATTTTAGGGCAAACAGATGCTTTAATTAATGAATTATATGAGCCTGAGTCACTTAAAGATGAATTAAGAGTAATTCAGCGTCACAGTGACCATTTAAAAAGCTTAATAAACGACGTGCTCGATTTAAGTAAAATTGAAGCCAATAGATTAGAGTTAAATATTTCGTGCTTTGATATTGTAGAGCTTGTAAATGACGTACATGCAATGTTTATCACTCAAGCAAAAGCAAAAAATCTACGCCTCATTTTAGACAATCAAGTGGGTAATGAGTTTTACACTAAGCTGGATTTAATACGCGTAAAACAGATTCTTATAAATTTATGTGCTAATGCTATTAAGTTTACTCACGCTGGCCAAATCATTATTGCTTTAAATAAGAGTGAACAAGGGCTAGTGATTATTGTAAAAGATACCGGTATTGGTATGAGCTCTAAACAGTTAAAGCTTATTTTTGAATGCTTTAGCCAAGCTGATAACAGTATTAGCCGTCGCTTTGGGGGGACAGGGTTAGGCCTTAGCTTATCGCAACAATTAGCCGCGATGATGGGCGGTTATATCAGTGTACAAAGCGAATACAAAAAGGGCAGTCAGTTTTCGTTCTTTTTACCGTGCGCAGAAGTAAATAAATCGCAAAGCCTGATTGAAACTCAAAGTGCTCCAAAGGTAAATAAGCAATTAGCAGGGCGTGTTGTACTTGCAGAAGATCACCCTGATAATCGAAGGTTAATAAGCCGCTATTTACGTTCAATGGGGCTCGAGGTTATTGCCGTTGAAAACGGTGAGCAAGCGGTAGAGCAGTGCTTAAAAGAGTATCCTGATTTAGTGCTACTCGATATTCAAATGCCTGTGATGGATGGGCGTTCTGCTTTTCAGCTATTAAAACAGTGTGGTTTTGAGCGGCCTATTTTTGCTTTAACTGCAAATGCTATGAGCCATGAAGTGGATGGCTATTTAGAGTTAGGGTTTAGTGGTTACTTAGGTAAACCGATAGATAAAGAGTCATTTTATAAAGCGCTTTCCAGCCACCTATATAGTGCAGAAGATCAGCCAATTACAAAGCAAAATGAAGTTGATATGAGCGATCTTGTCATTAGTTTTAAGCAAAGCTTTGCTTTGGAGAGTGAAACGATTACTCAGCATTTTATAAGTGAAGATTTAGCCGCGCTACAAAAAGATAGCCATCGCATTTTAGGAGCGGCGCAAATGTTTGGTTTAGATGAAATTGCGCAATCGGCTCAAAGTTTAGATAGAGCCCTTTTACGCAGGACCCAAAAAAGTAGTGCGAATGACTTTAAAGCGCTCGTTGATACGCTGCAGAGTGTACTTAAAAAGTATAACGAAAGTTAAACTGTGTTTTATCCAGACATAAAAAAAGCGCCTTAGGCGCTTTTTTTATTCAGCTAAAACGCTTTATTGGCGTCTCATCGAATCAAAAAATTCATCATTGGTTTTGCTCATCGATAGTTTATCGATTAAGAATTCCATTGCATCAATTTCTGACATGTCATGAACAATTTTACGTAAAATCCAAAGCTTTTGAAGCTCATCTGGTTTTGTTAGTAATTCTTCACGACGAGTGCCTGAACGATTAAAGTCGATAGCAGGGAATACACGTCTTTCCGCAATTTTACGGTTAAGGTGAAGTTCCATGTTACCAGTACCTTTAAACTCTTCGTAGATAACTTCATCCATTTTAGAGCCGGTATCGATAAGCGCTGTAGCTATAATTGTTAAGCTACCACCTTCCTCAACGTTACGTGCAGCACCAAAGAAGCGCTTAGGTTTATGTAATGCGTTAGCGTCAACACCACCAGTAAGTACTTTACCTGATGAAGGAATAACGGTGTTATAAGCACGTGCTAAACGAGTGATTGAATCCAATAAGATAACAACATCTTTTTTATGTTCAACTAGGCGTTTTGCTTTTTCGATAACCATTTCGGCAACTTGTACGTGACGAGAAGCTGGCTCATCGAACGTTGATGCAATAACTTCACCTTTAACTAGGCGTTGCATCTCAGTTACTTCTTCCGGACGTTCATCAATAAGTAAAACCATTAATGTTACATCAGGGTGATTATGCGTAATTGATTGTGCAATGTTTTGAAGTAGCATTGTTTTACCCGCTTTTGGCGGAGCTACTAACAAGCCACGTTGGCCGCGGCCAATAGGAGATGCTAAATCAAGTACACGGGCTGTAATATCTTCTTTACTGCCGTTACCACGTTCCATGCGAAAACGTTCGTTTGCATGTAGTGGAGTAAGGTTTTCAAAAAGAATTTTAGTTCGAGAGTTTTCAGGTTTATCAAAGTTAACTTCATTTACTTTGAGTAAAGCAAAGTAACGTTCACCGTCTTTAGGTGGACGAATAAGGCCTGAAATTGAATCGCCAGTACGCATGCTGAAACGGCGAATTTGGCTAGGTGAAACATAAATGTCATCTGGCCCAGCTAAGTAAGAGGCTTCTGATGATCTTAAGAAGCCGAAACCATCTTGTAAAATCTCTAATACACCGCCGCCGAAGATATTCTCTCCGCCTTTGGCATGGGATTTAAGAATGGCAAAAATGATATCTTGCTTTCTTAAGCGGGCTACGTTTTCGAGCCCCATGGACTCAGCTAAGTCTACAAGCTCTTTAATCGACTTGTCTTTTAATTCGCGTAAATGCATATTGGTGGGTTCTTTATTACAGTTGTCATACTCAAAATCGCTTTGATCGTTGAGTGAGGTTTGTTGAATATAACTAAGGATTAGTTGGCTTTATAAACTAGCAGTTCACTGGCAAAGCGTCCAGTCTTTATACAAAATAAATTTAAAAAAGGGCAAAAAAGCCCTTTTTATTGTTCTAGCTTACCGTTAGATGTTGTTTTCTAAAAACTCGATAAGTTGAGTTTTTGAAAGAGCACCTACTTTCGTTGCAGCTACTTGGCCATCTTTAAAAAGAAGTAAAGTAGGGATACCACGAATACCAAACTTTGGCGGTGTGCCAGCATTTTGGTCAATATTTAATTTAGCAACAGTCACACGGCTGTCGTATTCATCAGCAACTTCGTGAAGAATAGGGGCGATCATTTTACAAGGTCCACACCATTCAGCCCAGAAATCTACTAGTACTGGTTTGTCTGATTGTAATACGTCAGCTTCAAAGCTATCGTCAGTAATTTGGATTATTTTCTCGCTCATTGCGCTCTCCGATTTAGTTAGGCGAAATATTTAGTGCGTATTTAAACACTCTTGTTTCTTATTGCAAGTTTAAACGTTATGCTTAAACGCTATGACTAAGACACATTTAACCGATAAAAAGTTTTCAGACTTTGCTATCGCACCGGAAGTGGTTGCCGGTTTAACCGAGAATGGGTTTGAATATTGCACACCTATTCAAGCAAAATGCCTACCTTTTATTTGTGATGGACGCGATATCGCGGGCCAAGCTCAAACGGGTACAGGCAAAACGTTGGCGTTTTTAACCGCCACGTGCCATCGGTTATTACAATCTAGCAAAGCACCTAGTAAACATCCAAGAGCCCTGATCATGGCCCCTACTCGGGAGCTTGCGATTCAGATACACAAAGATGCTAAAATTTTAGCGCCGCACTGTAATCTTAACTTAGGTTTAGTATATGGTGGCGAAGATTACGAAAAACAACGTGCACAACTAGAAAAAGGCGTTGATATTTTAATTGGTACTACAGGTCGCCTAATTGATCTGTATAAGCAAGGCTGTTACACCCTTAATGAAATTGAGGTAGTCGTGCTGGACGAAGCCGATCGTATGTTCGATTTAGGTTTTATCAAAGATATTCGCTATATGTTCGATCGTATGCCAGATACATCAAAGCGTTTAAACTTATTATTCTCTGCCACATTGTCGTACCGCGTACAAGAATTAGCTTTTGAGCACATGACAAACCCAGAGCATGTTCAAATTGAACCTGACGTTAAAACGGGTAAACGTATTCAAGAAGAGCTATTTCATCCTTCGCAAGAAGATAAAATTAAGCTGTTGTTAACCTTAATTGAAGAAGAATGGCCAGAGAAGGCAATCGTGTTTGCAAATACCAAGCATAGTTGTGAGACGGTTTATGCTTGGCTTAATTCAGACGGTCATCGTGTAGGTATGCTTACTGGTGATGTTAACCAGAAAAAACGCCAAACTATATTAGCGCAATTTAGCAAAGGTGATTTAGACTTTTTAGTTGCGACCGATGTTGCAGCGCGTGGTCTTCATATTCCAGAAGTAAGTCATGTGTTTAACTTTGATTTACCTGACGATTGTGAAGATTATGTTCACCGTATTGGCCGTACTGGCCGCGCTGGTGCATCAGGCCACGCAATTAGTTTTGCATGTGAGCAATATGCATACAACCTGCATGAAATTGAAGAATATATAGAGCACAGCATTCCTTTATCACATTATGATAAAACAGCATTGCTAGATGATTTAACTCAGCCTATTATTCAAAGAAAGCGCAACTATTCAACAGGTCCACGTAACCGTAGTAATAACAGCGGACGTCGCCCAAATAATAGTTACCAAAAAGGACGGTCGTAAGCGACCGTTTGTATAAGTAGTAGTAACTAGAGGTTTTTGAACGGTGGGGCAACTTAAACCGCAAAAAAATGTGTACGCAGTTATTGATTTGGGCTCAAATAGCTTTCATATGCTTATTGCCAAATCAATTGCTGGCGGTCTACAAACAATTGGACGTGTTAAACGCAAAGTCCGATTAGCCGCAGGGCTTGATAAAGGAAACGTATTAAGCACTGAAGCAATGCAGCGAGGCTGGGAATGCCTTGCCCTTTTTGCTGAGCGTCTACAAGATATCCCAGACAAAAACATCACCATAGTAGCAACAGCTACCTTACGCTTAGCAACTAACGCCGAAGTATTTAAAAATCATGCCGAAAAAATTCTAGGTCATAACATTAATGTTATCAGCGGAGAATTAGAAGCGCGCACAATTTATAAAGGTGTTGCCCATACTTCATCTTGTACTGGCAAACAGCTTGTTATTGATATTGGTGGTGCAAGTACAGAAGTTGTAATTGGTAAAGCATTTGATGCCCTACATTACAAAAGCCTCAATATGGGGTGTGTTACCTATCTTGAACGCTATTTTAAAGATTGCCAACTAAGTAAGAGTAACTTTAACGCAGCAATAAAAGCGGCTCGTACAGTCATTGATGAAATTTCTCCAGAGTATAAAGCAGCTGGATGGGAAATTGCATCTGGAGCTTCTGGTACAGTACAAGCAATTCAAGAAATTATGGTCGCGCAAAATCTTGACGACTTACTTACACTTGAAAAGCTCAACACCATAAAAGATCAAGCAATTGCATTTAGCACTATTGCAGCGCTAGACCTTCCTGGGTTAAGTGAAGACCGTCGACTGGTATTTGTATCAGGACTTGCAATCTTAATCGCACTATTTGAATCTCTTGAAATAGAAAAAATGGGATTGGCGGGTGGAGCACTGCGTGAAGGTGTTTTATATAGCATGGTTCCGGAGTTTCATAATAACGACATTCGCAAACGCACAGTTGATGGGTTTATGAGCCGTTATCATGTTGATCAAAAACAAGCGTGTCGAGTTTCAAGCTTGGCAATGCAGTTAGCGCTGAGTATTGATAAAGATTGGCCAATTGAAAGCTTAAATGGGTTACCACTATTAAAAGCGGTAGCGCAGCTTCATGAGATTGGATTACTAATAGAGTATAAGCAGTACCATAAACATACCGCTTATATTTTGGAAAATACCGATATGCCTGGTTTTTCACAATCAGAGCATAAATTAATAGTAGCGGTAGCAGATGCACATCGATCTGATTTTCCAAAAGGTTGTTTTAATTCACTCGGCGTAAATAGTCTATTAGCGCAATATATAGTGAGATTACTACGAATAGCAGTCATTTTATCAATGCGCAGACAAGATGATGTACTGCCTAAGTTTGAGTTAACTGCTAAAAATGAAGTCTTAGACCTTAAGTTTGAAAGTAACTGGTTAAAAGATCATCCATTAATGGCCAGCGAGCTGCAACAAGAGTCTAAACAGCAAGGAAAACTTGGCTGGAAGCTCATAGTAAACTAATTAAAAAGGCCCATCAGGGCCTATTTAGTGTTTAAAGTAACCATTTCGATGTAAATATGTGCGAACAGCATATTATTTCTAGTTTTCTTCAAAAAAGGGTTGATCTGTTTTCGGATCTCCCTATAATGCGACCCCACTGAGACGGGAAACAGCAACGCATAGCGAGGCACGAACAACTCAGGGTGTTAAGTAAAACTTAGATTGAATCTTTTTAGAAAGTTTAAATTTAAGTGTTGACAAAAAAATGGGAAAGCGTAATATGCGCAGCCCTAGCGAGATAAAGTTCAACTTTATAATCGCAACGTTCTTTAACAATATAAAGCAATCATCTGTGTGGGCACTCGTACAGATTGAGTTCTAACAGCCAAGCTACTTCGTTCTTTATTGAGCAAGTAACGAGGCAAAAAAATTAGAGTCTCAATTGAAAACTGAGTGACCAACAGAAGTAACTTATTTATAAGTTGCTTCGGCACAGTCAATTCAATATCGAAAGATATTAAAAATTCAGAATTCATTGAGCTGTCGAAAGACATAAAACTTTTTAATTGAAGAGTTTGATCATGGCTCAGATTGAACGCTGGCGGCAGGCCTAACACATGCAAGTCGAGCGGTAACAGAAAGTA